>JANOLA010000707.1:0-8043 GCA_031419535.1 Burkholderiales bacterium
CCATCTGGCTCGGCGTGAACTCGGCGCCGAACTTGGCGAGCAGGTCGAACTGCATTTTCGAGTCGATGCGAATCGCCTGCGTCTGGTCGTGCGCCAGGTCGCGCAGCACGCGCTCGATCAGGCTCAGGTCCTGGTGCAGCAACGTGCCCGGGGGCTGCTTCATCGAGCGCTCGCGCACCGCGGCCCAGGTGCGGCGCAGGTAGGTGATGTCCTCGGCGAGTTCGGCGTCGCTCGCGTCTTCGGCGTTGGTGCGCAGGATGAAACCGCCCTTCACTCCAGCCTGGCCGTTCGGATCGGGCAGCGTCGCCAGCGCGCTCATGCGCGCGCGAAGTTGCTCGCGGTGCTCGGGCGAGCCGATCTTCTGCGAGATGCCGATGCGGTCGTCTTGCGGCAGAAACACGAGCAGCCGCCCGGCGATCGAAACTTGCGTCGACAGCCGCGCGCCTTTGCTGCCGATCGGGTCCTTGATCACTTGCACTGTCAAGGTCTGGCCTTCGAAGACCAGGCGCTCGATCGGCGTGGGCGTGGGCGCCGGTGCCTCGCCGCGCGCGCCTAGGCCGACAAATCCGCTGGGCGCGCTGAAGCCGTTCGGCGGGTTGGCGCCGTTCACGTAGACGTCGGCGACATGCCGGAAGGCCGCGCGCTCCAGGCCGATGTCGACGAACGCCGACTGCATGCCCGGCAGCACGCGCGCGACGCGCCCGGCGTAGATGTTGCCCACCATGCCGCGCTCGAGCGTGCGCTCCACATGCAGCTCCTGCACCGCGCCGTTTTCGACGACGGCCACGCGCGTCTCCTGCGGCGCCCAGTTGATCAGAATGTCTTGCATGCGGCGATTGTCAATGAATCGATGAGGCGTGCGGTCCGGCGCCGCTTGCGTTAGCGGCGCGCGGCGTTGTCATCGAGTCGCATCGAGCCTCATCGGCGGGCGCCGCGCGAGGCCTCTCAACAGTTGCGCCGTCTCGAACAGCGGCAGCCCCATGATGCCCGAGTAGCTGCCGTCGATGTGCTCGATCCAGCGCGCCGCCTCGCTCTGGATCGCGTAGGCACCCGCCTTGCCGAAGGGTTCGCCACTGGCGACATAGGCGTTGATGTCAGCGGCCGGGATCGCCGCGAAGCGCACGCGCGAAATGTTCAGTCGCGACGCGCTGCGGCGCCCGTCGAACAGGGCCACGCCGCTGATGACGCGGTGCGCGCGCCCGGCCAGCCGGGTCAGCATGGCGGCTGCGTCCGCTGCATCGGCCGGTTTGCCCAGGATGCCGCGACCCAGCGCGACGGTCGTGTCGGCGCACAGGATCGGCGCCTGGGGCCAGCCGCGCCGCGCCAGCCGCTCGCGCGCGGCGCGCAGCTTGGCCAGCGTGACGCGCTGCACATAGGCCACGGGCGATTCGCTGGGGCGCGTGGCTTCCAGCGCTTCCGCGTCTTCATCGGCGTCGGCGATCAGCAGTTCATGGCGCACGCCGATCTGATCCAGCAACTGGCGGCGGCGCGAGCTCGCCGACGCGAGGTAGATGAAGTCGGTGGCGGGCGGGGGCATCGGTGACTCGAATTTATTCGCGGTGATACGGGTGGTTCACCGTGACCGTCCACGCGCGGTACAGCGCCTCGGCGAGCCACACGCGCACGAAGGCGTGCGGCAGGGTCAGGTCAGACAGGCGAATCTGCTCGTCGGCGCTGGCTTTCAGCGCGGGGTCCAGGCCATCGGGCCCGCCCACCAGCAGCGCCACGTCGCGCGCATCGCGAGCCCACATCTGCAGGCGGCCGGCAAGCTGCAGCGTCGTCAAGCGATCGCCGCGTTCGTCGAGCACCACGCGGCGCGCACCTTTTGGGCAGGCGGCTTCGATGCGCGCCGCCTCCAGCGCCATGATTTGCGCGCTGCCGCGCCCTTCGCGGGGCTCGGCCTTCACCGCCTTCAACTCCAGCCGCATCTCGGGCGGAAAGCGCTTCGCGAAATCCTCATAGGCCTGCTGAGCCCAGGCCGGCGGGCGCTGGCCCACGGCGATCAGCAGCAGCTTCATGGCTTGGCGAAACTTCAGCTCGAGCGCTCCCGCTCAACGCTTCTTCACGCCCTTCGCTGCGGATTTCGCTCCGCCCTTGCCTGCGACGCCCTTGCCTGCTCCGCCAGCGCCGCGAGTCCCAGAGTTGGGCGCACTCTTCGACGCACTCCTTGGCGCACCTCGTGTGACTGTCTTCATCGCCGACTTGGCCCCAGCCCTGGCCGGCCGCCTCAAAGCGACGGGTTTGCGCGGCGCACCTTTCGCGCCCCCCGCCAAGGCACGGCTGCGCCCGGGCGCGGCCTGCGCCAAGGGCTGACGCGCACCCCCGGCCGGCACGGCAGAGCGCTTGCGCGGCGCGGATTTGTCCGGTGCCGGCTTGCGCGGCGCGGACTTTCCCGGTGCCGGCTTGCGTGGTGCGGCCTTGCGTGGCTGCGCGTTGCGTGGCGCCTCCTCGGGCACTTCACGCGCGGCGCGTTGCGGCGCGGCTTTCACGAGCTTGAGCGGCGCGTGGTCGATCTTCATTCGCACCGGCTTGTCGCCCCACAGCTCTTCCAGGTGGTAGTAGTCGCGGATGGCAGGCTGCATCACTTGCACGACTGCCGCGCCGCAGTCGACGATGATCCATTCGCCGTTTTCTTCGCCCTCCGTTCGCAACACGTCCATGCCGCGGCTCTTCACGGTCTCGCGAACGCTGTTCGCCAGGGCCTTGGTCTGCCGGTTGCTCGCGCCCGAGGCGACGATGACGCGCTCGAACAAGGGGGTGAGGTGTTCGGTGTTGAACACAACGACGTTCTGGGCCTTCACGTCTTCCAGACCGTCGACGATGGCGCGTTGCAGTTTGCGGATGTCCATTCAGCTCCTGAGTTGACCTTTGTACAGGCCATGTTGCTCAATATAACGCGCGACGGAAGCGGGCACCATCGCGGTGATGTCCTGGCCCAACGTTATGCGCAGCCGCACCCCGGTGGCCGACACGTTGCTCGGCGGCAGCGGCAGCACGATCACCGAACCGCTGGCCGCCGTGACTTCGGCGTTCGAATGCGGCGCTTCCCCCGCGCGATTGGCCACCGCCAGCGTCACCATGCGCACCAGATCGTCCCAGCCGTGCCAGGTGTGAAACTGCGCAAACTGGTCCTGGCCGACGATGAGGAACCACTCGCTGCCGGCATTCTCGGCGCGCGCGCGAAGCTCGCGCACCGTGGCCACCGTGTAGCTCGGCCCGGTGCGCAGCAGTTCGCAGCTCTCCAGCTCGTAGCGCGGCTCGTGCGCGATCGCCAACTGCAGCATCGCCGCACGGTCCGCTGCACGAACCAGTTGGCGAGCTTTCTGCCACGGCTGGCCCACGGGCACCCAGAGCAGGCGGTCGAGCTTCAGGTGCCGCAATGCCACGTCGGCCAGCGCCAGATGCGTGTGGTGCACCGGGTCGAAGCTGCCGCCGAAGATGCCGATGCGGCTCAACCTGCCGCCTCGTTGCCCACGCCGGCGCTGGCTTCACCCAACCAGTCGCGCGGCCGCAAAAACTCGCTGTACAGGCGAGCTTCCGGCGTGCCGGCTTGCGGCGCCCATTGGTAGCGCCACTTCACGATCGGCGGCATCGACATCAGAATGCTCTCGGTGCGCCCGCCCGATTGCAAGCCGAACAGCGTGCCGCGGTCGAACACCAGGTTGAACTCAACGTAGCGGCCGCGCCGGACCGCCTGGAAGTCGCGCTCGCGCTCGCCGTAAGGCATGTCGCGGCGCCGCCGCAGGATCGGCAGGTAGGCGTTCAGGAACGCATCGCCGACCGCGCGGGTGAGCGCAAATCCGCCGTCGAAGCCCAGTTCGGCCAGGTCGTCGAAAAACACACCGCCGATGCCGCGCGGCTCGTTGCGGTGCTTCAGAAAAAAGTACTCGTCGCACCATTTCTTGAAACGTGGGTACTTGTCGTCGCCGAAGGGCGCGAGCGCGCTGCGGTTCACGGCGTGAAAGTGGCGCGCGTCTTCCTCGAAGCCGTAATAGGGCGTGAGGTCCATGCCGCCGCCGAACCAGACCACCGGCGCCGCGGCCACCGGCAACGCGGCGAACATGCGCACGTTCATGTGCACCGTGGGCACGTAGGGGTTCAAGGGGTGCAGCACGAGCGAGACGCCCAGCGCCTCAAAGGGCGCGCCCGCCAGTTCCGGCCGGTGTTGCGTGGCCGAAGGCGGCAGCGCCTGGCCCTTCACATGCGAGAAATTGCAGCCGCCGCGCTCGAGCAGCGCACCCCCCTCGATCAGCCGCGAGCGGCCGTCGCCTTCGAGCTTGCCGCCGGGCTCGCGGATCCATGCATCGGTGAGGAACGGTTCGCCGCCTTCGCGTTGCAGGGCGTCGATGATGCTGTCTTGCAGGCCCAGCAGGTAGACCCTGACGTCTTGGATGTTCATGCTTCGAGCCGTATTGGTGCGGCCTGCTTCGGGTTGCGCCCGACGTGCGGGCCGAGCACGGCGGCGATTTGCGCCATGTCGTGCGCCGCGTTGCCACTGAGCATCAAGAAGTCCTGCACGCCGATTTCTCGTTCGGGATAGTCGAAGTACACCAGCGCCAGCGGCACGCCCGCGGTAAGCGCGACATGGTAGAAGCCCGAGCGCCACGCCGCCACATGCTTGCGCGTGCCTTCCGGCGCGAGTGCGAGCCACAGAAAGCGGTGCTGCTGGCGCGCGTCGGTCAAGGCCTGCGCCATCTGGCCGACGATGCCACTCGGCGCGCTGCGATCCACCGGCACGCCGCCGAGCCAGCGCAGCCAGGGCCCGAACAGCGGCAAGCGAAACAGCGAATCCTTGCCCCAGAACGTGACCTGGATGCCCACCGCCCACTTGGCGAGGATGCCGACCACGAAGTCCCAGTTCGACGTGTGCGGGTAGACGATCAACACGCCCTGGCGCGCCGGCAGGCCGTTGAACAACACGCGCCAGCCGGCCAGGCGCAGCGCGGCGCGAGCCAGGGCACTGCCCTTCAGTTGAACCGGCAACGCTTCAGCCACCACTGGCCCGGATTGCCGCGCCGTGCATCGGCACGCAAGGGTTCATCGGCGAAGTCTCATCGCTTGATGGCGCGGTGGCCAATGTCGCGCCGGAACTGCACGCCTTCGAAGTGCACCGCCTCCGCCAGACGGTACGCGCTCGATTGCGCCGCCTTCACCGGATCGCCAAGGGCGGTGGCGCAGAGCACGCGCCCGCCGCTGACGACGAGCTTCTTGTCGATCAGCGCCGTGCCGGCGTGGAACACCATCGTCTCCGGCGTCTCCGCCGTCTCCGGCGCCTCCGCCGGCAGGCCCGTGATCGCATCGCCCCTGCGCGCTTGCAGCGGGTAGCCCGCGGCGGCGAGCACGATGCCCAGCGCGCTGCGCCGGTCCCATTGCATCTCCACCTGGTTCAGCGTGCCGTCGGTCGCGTGCAGCAGCACGTCGAGCAGATCGTTCTTCAGGCGCATCAGGATCACCTGCGCTTCCGGGTCGCCGAGGCGGCAGTTGAATTCCACCGTGCGCGGCTCGCCTTTCGCGTCGATCATCAGGCCGGCGTACAGAAAGCCGGTGTAGACAATGCCCTCGGCCGCCATGCCGGCGATCGTGGGGATGATGATCTCGTGCATCGCCTTCGCATGCACGTTCGGCGTGACGATCGGCGCCGGCGAATACGCGCCCATGCCGCCGGTGTTCGGGCCGGTGTCGCCGTCACCCAGGCGCTTGTGGTCCTGGCTGGTCGCGAGCGCCACGATGTTCTTGCCGTCGCACACGACGATGAAGCTCGCTTCTTCGCCGGCGAGGAATTCTTCGATCACGATCCGCGGCACGCTCGCGCCATCGGCGCCTGGGTTGTGCTGCACACCGAGCTTGTTGCCCTCGGCCTGCGTGCTCAGCATCCAGTCGATCGCCTCGTGCGCCTGCGCCAGCGTGGTCGCGACGACCACGCCCTTGCCCGCCGCCAGGCCATCGGCCTTGATCACGATCGGCGCGCCTTTCACGTCGGCGTAGGCGTGGGCCTTCGCGACATCGGTGAAGGTTTCAAACGCCGCCGTCGGAATCTTGTGGCGCTGCATGAACGCCTTCGCGAAGGCTTTCGAGCTCTCCAACCGCGCCGCCGCACGCGTCGGGCCGAACACGCGCAAGCCGCGCTCGCGAAACAAGTCCACTGCGCCAGCCGCCAGCGGCGCCTCGGGGCCGACGACGGTGAGGCCGATCTTTTCGTTCACCGCGAAGTTGGCGAGCTCCTGCAGGTCGGTGATCGGCACATTGCGCAGCCGATTGTCGGCCGCCGTGCCGCCATTGCCCGGCGCGACGTAGATCATTTGCACGCGTTTCGATTGCGCGAGCTTCCACGCGATCGCGTGTTCGCGTCCGCCGTTGCCGATGACCAGAACCTTCATTCCAGGACCACGTTGTGATAAACGTTCTGCACGTCGTCAAGGTCTTCAATCACGTCAAGCAGCTTTTGCATGCGCTGCGAATCTTCGCCCGCGAGTTCGACATTCGCCTCGGCGCGCATCGTCACTTCGGCCAGCTCCGGTTTGAGCCCCGCGCGCTCGAGCGCCGCTTTCACCGCTTCGAAGTCGGGCGGCGCGCACAGCACTTCCACGGCGCCGTCATCGCCCGTCACCACGTCCTCGGCGCCGGCATCGAGCGCCACTTCCATCACCTTGTCTTCGTTCGTTCCCGGCGCCAAGACGAACTGCCCGCAATGCTTGAACTGAAACGCCACCGAACCTTCCGTGCCGAGGTTGCCGCCGTACTTGCTGAACGCGTGGCGCACCTCGGCCACGGTGCGCACCCGGTTGTCGGTCATGCAATCGACGATCACC
Source organism: Burkholderiales bacterium (assembly GCA_031419535.1). Lineage (GTDB taxonomy): Bacteria > Pseudomonadota > Gammaproteobacteria > Burkholderiales > Burkholderiaceae_C > JAEMQF01. The sequence continues at coordinate 6,810 of JANOLA010000707.1, forward strand.
GCCGCGCCGCCGATGCCGTAGCCCTCGTAGCGGATCTCTTCGTAGTTCACGCCCTCGAGCGCGCCGGTGGCCTTGTCGATGTTCTTCTTGATCGTGTCGGCCGGCATGTTCGCCGCCTTGGCCTTGTCCACCGCCAACCTCAGGCGCGGGTTCATTCCGAGGTCGCCGCCGCCCTGGCGCGCGGCAACGACGATCTCGCGAATGATGCGCGTCCAGACCTTGCCGCGCTTTTCGTCCTGGCGGCCCTTGCGGTGCTGGATGTTGGCCCATTTGGAATGGCCGGCCATCGGTTCTCCTGCGGCGCGGGTTCACCCTCGTGCAAACACCGGGGGACCCTGCCTGGTTGTTGGATAGACTGCCGATTTTACGTGCCACCCCAGGAGCAAACCGATGGCTGAACCATTTCTCGTCGCAAAGAGCGGCGCCGTCGAGTGCCTGATGCTGCCGGCGCTCGCCAACCGCCACGGCCTGATCACCGGCGCCACCGGCACCGGCAAGACGATCACGCTGCAAACGCTGGCCGAAAACTTCAGCCGCATCGGCGTCCCGGTCTTCATGGCCGACGTGAAGGGCGACCTGACCGGCATCACGCAGGCCGGGCGCATCGGCGACAAGCTCGCCGCGGTGCTGAAAGAGCGCGGCCTCGATGCCCCGCCATCGGCCGCCTGCCCCGCCACGCTGTGGGACGTGTTCGGCGCCCAAGGCCACCCGGTGCGCGCCACGGTGAGCGACATGGGCCCGCTGCTGCTCTCGCGCATGCTGGCGCTGAACGAAACCCAGCAAGGCGTGCTGCAACTCGTGTTCAAGATCGCCGACGACAACGGCCTGTTGCTGCTCGACCTGAAAGACCTGCGCGCGATGCTGCAGCACGTGGGCGACAACGCGTCGCAATTCACCACCGAGTACGGCAACGTCAGCGCGGCGAGCGTGGGCGCCATTCAACGCGGGCTGTTGCAGATCGGCGAACAGGGCGGCGACGTGTTCTTCGGCGAGCCCATGCTCAACATCGCCGACTTCATGCAGGCAGACGGCGGCAAAGGCGTCATCAACGTGCTGTCCGCCGACAAGCTGATGAACAACCCGCGGCTGTACGCCACTTTCCTGCTGTGGATGCTGTCCGAGCTGTTCGAGCAACTGCCTGAAGTGGGCGACCTTGAGAAACCCAAGCTCGTGTTCTTCTTCGACGAAGCGCACCTGTTGTTCAAGGACGCACCTGCGGCACTCACCGAACGCA
>JANOLA010000708.1:0-2383 GCA_031419535.1 Burkholderiales bacterium
GGTCGAGAACTCGCCGCGACACCTGGACCCGACCGCTTCCTACTGGAGCAACGACACCGCCTACACGTACCAGATCTACGAGCCGCTTTACGGTTACCACTACCTGAAGCGGCCGTTCGTGCTGGTGCCCAAGACAGCGCAGGAAGTCGTCAAGCCAGAATACTTCGACAAAGCCGGCAAGCCACTGCCCCAGGACGCGCCCGGCGAACTGGTCGCCGAGAGCGTTTACAACGTTCGCATCAAACCCGGCATCTTGTTCCAGCCGCATCCGGCGTTCACGCGCGATGCCGACGGCAAGTACCGCTACCACGCAATGAAGCCCGAGGACCTGGGCGCTCGGCGCACGCCGCTCGAATTTGCCGCCCCCGACACGCGCGAACTCGTGGCGGAGGACTTCGTCTACGCACTCAAGCGCCACGCCACGACGCGCATCACGACGCCGATCTTTCCGATCTTTGCCGAATACGTGCTCGGCCTGAAGGAGTATGGCGAACTCATCAAGGCGCAGGACAAGAAGTTGCGCGAGGGGCTTGACCCCGCGAGCCAGGACAAGCCCTTCCTCGACTTCCGGCGCTGGCCGCTGGCCGGGGCGAGCGCACCGGAAAAACACCTGCTGCGCATCCGCATCAAGGGCAAGTATCCGCAGTGGAGCTACTGGATGCAGATGACGTTCATGGCGCCGGTGCCGTGGGAGGCCGACGCGTTCTACGCGCAGCCCGGCATGGCGGCGGTGGGCCTGACCCTGGACACCTGGCCGGTGGGAACGGGCCCGTTCATGATGACGGAGTTCCTCAAGGACCGGCGCCACGTGATGAAGCGCAACCCGAACTACCGCGGCGAGCCCTATCCCTGCGAAGGCATGCCCGAGGACAAGGCAGCCGGGCTACTCGACGACTGCGGCAAGCCCACGCCTTTCGTCGACACGCTGGTGTCGACGATCGAGCGCGAAGCCGTTCCGCAGCGCGGCAAGTTCCGCCAGGGCTTTTACGACATCGAAGTGTTCGAGCGCACCGACACCGGCATGGACTACCTGGTGGCGATGCAGGACAGCGAAGACGTTCGGCGCGAGTACGAATACAAAGGATTTCGTCTGCCCAAGTTTGCCGACGTGACGAGCTGGCTGATCGGCTTCAACATGCTCGACCCGACGATCGGCATGGGCGAGACGCCCGAGCAGCAGACCAGAAACCGCAAGCTGCGCCAGGCGATTTCGATTGCGATCGACTGGGAAGAGTACTCCAAGGTGTTCCCGAAGAAGGCCGGCGAGACGGCGATGAGCCCACTGCCCGCGGGCATCCTGGGCTCGCGCCACGGCACGCTGGAAGGGCTGAACCCGGTCACGCACAAAGTGGTTGACGGCAAGGTCGTGCGCCGGCCCATCGCCGACGCGAAGCGCCTGCTGGTCGAAGCCGGCTACCCGAGCGGGCGAGACGCGAAGACCGGCCGGCCCCTCGTCATCAACTACGATTTTTACGCCCCCGCGACGCCCGAGCGCAAACCCGAGATCGACTGGGTGGTACGGCAGTTCGCCAAGATCGACATTCAGCTCGAAGTGCGCGCCACCGACAACAACCAGTTCCAGGACAAGATCCGCAAAGGGACCTATCAGGTGTATTGGCTGGGCTGGCTGGCCGACTATCCCGATGCCGAGAATTTTCTGTTCCTGCTCTACGGCCCCAACGGCAAGACACGCTTCGACGGCGAGAACACCTCCAACTACTCGTCGCCCGTGTTCGACAAGCTCTACGCGGAGATGAAGCTGCTGGACGACGGGCCCCAGAAGCAGGCCGTTGTCGACAAGATGGTTCGCGTCACGCAGGACGACGCGCCCTGGAGCTTCGGCTACTTTCCGTATTCGTCGTCTGCTGCACAGGTGTGGGTGCGCAACCACAAGCCCGCCGTGCTGGTGCGCGACCACGGCCGCTATGTGCGCCTGGACGTGGCGGAACGCGTCAAGCGCCATCGAGAGTGGAACGAGCCGGTCTGGTGGCCCATCGGCTTGATGGGCGTGGCCGTGGTGGCGCTGATCGTTGTGGCGGCGCGCAGCCTGCGCCGCCGCGAGCGCATGAATGCGCGCGGCGAAGTGTTGGCCTGAATCCCAGAGGCAGCGGCACGCACATGCTTTCCTACATGTTTCGGCGCCTGGCTTACGGCGCGCTGATCCTGCTCGGTGTGAACCTGGTGACGTTCTTCCTGTTCTTCACCGTCAACACGCCCGACGACATGGCGCGGCTGAACATCGGCGGCAAGCGCGTCACGCAGGAATCGATCGACAAGTGGAAAGCCGAGCGGGGCTACAACAAGCCGCTCTACTTCAACGAGCAACGCCAAGGCACGCAGCAGCTCACGCAAACCATCTTCTGGGAGCGCTCGGTGTCGCTGT
>JANOLA010000709.1:0-7531 GCA_031419535.1 Burkholderiales bacterium
GAATGGGAACTTGGTGAAACGCTCTGGGTCGACGACCTGCGCGTTTAGTCTTGCTGCGCGGAACGCACCAGAGGTACGTTCGCACATGTCGCGTTGCGGCCGCTCTGCGGAACTTCCAATGGCCACGTCTGGGCTGAGTCGTCCCGGAGCTTCCCAGCCATGTTTCCCCTCAGTCTGCTCGTGCTGATGCACGTCTACATCGGCTGGCGCATTGCGCCGCAGTTGCCCGGCTCGGTGGCGCCACTGCTGTTCGCGCTGTGGCTCGCAGCGTCCTTCGCGCTGATTCCGGCCGCGTTCCTGGGCCGCCGCGCGCGGCGCCGGGCTGTGGCCGACCGCTACACAAGGGCCGGCATGCTGGCGCTCGGCCTGTTCTCGATGCTGCTCGTGCTGACGCTGCTGCGCGACCTGTTGTTGCTGCTGAGTTGGCCGCTGCCGCTGCCGCCATTGGCGGGGCCGACCGCGCTGGCGGTGCCGCTGCTCGCGCTCGCCGCCACGCTGTTCGGCCTGGCCGGCGCGCGCCGCACCGCGCGGGTTCGCGAGGTCGACGTGCCCATCGCCGGCCTGCCCGCCGCGCTGCACGGTTTCACGCTGGCGCAGATCACCGACATCCACGTCGGCCCGACCATCAAAGGCGGCTACGTGCGCGCGATCGTCGACGCGGTGAACCGCTTGAACGCCGACGCGGTGGCGGTGACGGGAGATTTGGTCGATGGCCGCGTGCAGGACCTGCACGACGACGTGGCGCCGCTGGCCGATCTGCGCTCGCGCCACGGCACCTTCTTCGTGACCGGCAACCACGAGTACTACAGCGGCGCGCTCGAATGGATGGCGCTGTTGTCGTCGATGAAGCTGCGCGTGTTGACCAACGAGCACGTGCTGCTGCAGCACGGCGGTGCCACACTCGTGATGGCCGGCGTGGCCGACTTCGGCGCGCACCACTTCATCCCCGGCCACCGCAGCGACCCGCACGCCGCGTTGGCCGGCGCACCCACGAGCGCGGGCCTGCGCGTGCTGCTCGCGCACCAGCCGCGCAGCGCCACAGCCGCTGCCGACGCGGGTTTTGACGTGCAGTTGTCGGGCCACACGCATGGCGGGCAGTACTGGCCGTTCAATTTTTTCGTTCCGCTGCAACAGCCTTACACCGCCGGCTTGCACCGGCTGCGCAGCCTGTGGGTCTACACGAGCCGCGGCACCGGCTACTGGGGACCGCCGCTGCGGCTGGGTGCGCCTTCCGATCATGCCCGCTCATCACGCCATAACGCGCCCGCTCGTCGTTGCAAATGCTCGCCATAGCACGCGCTATGGCTGCGCTTTGCGCCTAGATCGGCCACCTTCTGGCGCGCTGCTCGGGCCCGCCCGAAAAACGCTCAAACTCCGAGGGCCGGCGCGGCAGCCCCTGAAACGCGGGCGCGCGCCGCGCATGGGTACCATCGCCGGTTTCGATCAAGGGGCCAACCATGGGCGCTGACTTTGGATTTCGCTTGCCGCGTTTGCTGCTGCCGCGCCCCGGCATCGACCTGAAAAAATGGGCGGTGATCGCCTGCGACCAATACACCTCCGAGCCACAGTACTGGCGCGAGGTGGAGCGCGAAGTCGGCGACGCACCATCGACGCTGCACTTGATTTTCCCCGAGGTCCACCTCGGTGCGCCGGATGCGCCAGCGCGCGTTCGCAGCATCCAGGCGACGATGCGGCGCTACCTCGCCGAAGGGCTGCTCGCCCCGCACGACGGCGCGGTGCTCGTGGAGCGGCGCATCGGCGCGCACGTGCGTCGCGGCCTGATGCTCGAGCTCGACCTCGAGAATTACGACTACGCCGCCGATTCGACGAGCCTGATCCGCCCCACCGAAGGCACGATGGTCGAGCGCCTGGCGCCGCGCATCGAAGTGCGGCGTGGCGCACCGATCGAGTTGCCGCACATCCTGGTGCTGATCGACGACCCGCAGCGCAGCGTGGTCGAGCCGCTGGCCGCGCGGCGTGACGCGCTGCGCAAGCTCTACGACACCGAGCTGATGCGGGGCGGCGGCCACGTCGCCGGCTTCGCGCTCGACCCCGTGCGCGTCAACGCTGCCGTGCAGGCACTGCAAGCGCTGGCCGATCCACGGCTGTTCGCGCCACGTTACGGCGTGCCGGCGGGAACGCCCGCGATGCTGTTCGCGATGGGCGACGGCAACCACTCGCTCGCCACCGCCAAGTCGATCTGGGACAGCAGCAAGGCGACGGTCGGCATGGACCATGCAAGCCGCTATGCGCTGGTTGAAGTGGTCAACATTCATGACCCCGCACTCGAGTTTTCGCCGATCCACCGCCTGCTGATCGGCGTGACCGCCGACGTTCGCGAGGCGCTGAAACAGGCCTTCGGCAACCGCGTGACTTTCACCGACGTGTCCAGCGGGGCAGCGCTGCGCGAGCGCCTTCACGCCGCGCCGGCCCACGTGCACGCCACGGGTTTGATCGGACCCGGCGCGCGCTTTTGCGCTGTCGAGATCGCGGATCCGCCAGCGCCGTTGGCGGTGGGAACGTTCCAGGCGTTCATCGACGGCTTCATCGAACAAGGCGGCGCCAATGACGTCGACTACGTTCACGGCGATGAGACGCTGGAGCGCCTGTCGATGAGCGAAGGCCATGTCGGCCTGCACCTCGCGGGCGTGGGCAAGAGCGAGTTGCTGCGCCGCGTCGTGCACGACGGCCCGCTGCCGCGTAAGACGTTTTCGATGGGCGAGGCCGACGAAAAGCGCTTTTACATCGAGGCACGGCGCATCGCCTGACGCAGGCCCGCCACCGGGTGGCGTGGATCGCGGGAATTCCGGCGCTCGTGCGGGCGTATACCCGGCTGGCCGGCCACCCCACACCCCACCAAGCTAAGCCATGCTTCATTCGATCATGCGCGCATGGAACGAACGCCACTATGCCGTCAAGCACTGCCGCGAATTGCTGCGGATGCATCAGTCCCTGGCCGCCAAGCACTCCGGCGCCAAACGCTTCGAGCTCTACCGGCAACTCGTGGCGCAGCGCACCGGAGGCGACGTCAACGCGGTCGAGGCTCTGCTCGGGCATGCCACCCAAAGCTACGCGCAGTGGCCGGTCGATCGCCCGCTGAACTTGCGCGACGTGGTTCACTACCTGGTGGTGTCGGAATATCTGGCGTCGCACCAGCAGGCCAGCTGGCTCGAGCAGAACCTGAAACGCATCGTCGATTCGAAGATTCCGCACGAGCTGTAAGGCAACGCCGAACAAGTCCCGCGCGCGGATGCGTTCGCGACGCGAGAGCGCGCTGGTAAACCCTGTTGCGCTCCACTTCGGCCTGACTATTCTGCCGGGCATGCCCCGCAAGCCACGACCCTTCGCCGCGCCGGGCGGCACGCCATGAACATCGCCGCCCCCCTGATCCAACGCGCGCGCATCTCACCCGGGCAGCCTGCGGTCACTTTCGGCGCGCGCACCTGGAGCTTCGGCGAATTCACCGAGAACGCGGCGCGCCTTGGCCACGGCCTGCGCAGCCAGCATGGGCTTGGCGCGGGCGCGCGCGTCGTGCTGTGCATGGAGAACCGCGCGGAGTTTTTGGAGACTGTGTTCGGCTGCTGGATCGCCGGATTGAGCGTCGTGCCGGTGAACGCCAAACTCCACGGCCGCGAGGTGGCGCACATCGTGCGCGACAGCGGAGCGGCGCTCATCGTCACGAGCGAGGCGCTGGTGGAGGCCATCGACACCGCCCTGCTGAAAGACGGCGCGCCGCGCCCGGCGATCGTCGTCGCGGGCAGCGCCGCTTACACGCGGCTGCTGCAATCGCCAGCGGCCGATTGCGCGATGTGCGAACCCAACGACACCGCGTGGATCTTCTACACCAGCGGCACCACCGGCCGCCCGAAGGGCGCGATGCTGACGCACCGCAACCTGATCTTCATGAGCCTGGCTTACTACGCCGACATCGAGCGCGTCGAGCCCGGCTGCACCAAACTGCACGCCGCGCCGCTGTCGCACGGCTCGGGCATTTACAGCCTGCCGCATCTGTTCGGCGGCGGCCATCAGGTGGTGCTGCCGGGGTTCGACCCTGCCGATGTGCTCTCGGCGTTCGAGCGCCACCCGAACGTGACGCTGTTCGCCGCGCCGACGATGGTGACGCGCCTGGTGCACGCGCTCGGCGGTCGCGAGCACCGCTCGGGGTTGCGCACACTCTACTACGGCGGTGGGCCGATGTACGTGAGCGACTTGCAGCGCGCGCTCGCCGCGTTCGGCCCGTGCCTGTGGCAGTTGTATGGACAGGGCGAGAGCCCGATGACGATCACCGGCCTGTCCAAGATGGATCACCTGGGCGACGGCGGCCCGGAGCACCTGGCGCGCCTGGCCTCGTGCGGCACGGCGCGCACGGGGGTGCTGGTGCGCGTGGTCGACGCCGCGGGGCGCGACCTGCGCTTTGGCGAATCGGGCGAAGTGATCACGCGCAGCGACGCCGTGATGGCAGGCTACCACAACAATGCAGCGGCCAACGCGGCGGCATTGCGCGACGGGTGGCTGTGGACCGGCGACATCGGCTCGCTCGATGAGCGCGGCTACCTGCTACTCCGCGACCGCTCGAAAGACATGATCATCTCCGGCGGCAGCAACATCTACCCGCGCGAGATCGAAGAGTGCCTGCTGCGCCACCCGGCGCTGCTGGAATGCGCGGTGGTCGGCCGGCCGCACGCCGACTGGGGCGAAGAAGTGGTGGCCTTCGTGGTGCCGCGGCCCGGAGCGGTGTTGAACGACCACGAGCTCGACGCGCTGTGCCTCGAACACATCGCGCGCTTCAAGCGGCCGCGCCAGTACATCCGCGTCGCGGCGCTGCCGAAGAACAACTACGGCAAGGTGTTGAAGACCGAGCTGCGGCTGCGGTTGAAGAACGAGGCAGGCGGTGCTTGAGGCGCGAGTGGTTGCGAGGGCCGTGGCCGCTGATGGTTCCAGCGACCTGACATCGCGTTCGAGGTGACATCCGCATGAGTGACATTCGCATGAGCGACATCCGCATTGAAAACCACGGCCGCGTGCGCCTGATCACGATCGATCGGCCGGCAAAGATGAACTCGCTCGATTTCGCGGCGAACGATGAACTGATCGCCGCGTGGCGCGAGTTCGACGCCGACGCCGACGCGTGGGTTGCCGTGATCACCGGCGCCGGCGAGCAAGCGTTTTGCGCCGGCGCCGACCTGAAGACCTACACGATGGATTTCGCGCGCCGGCCTGCGCCCGAGTTCCGAAAGAGCTTCACCAACGGCCCGGGCTTCGGCGGCATCACACGCAACCTGGACGTCTTCAAGCCCATCGTCGCCGCGGTGAACGGCTACGCGATCTCCGGCGGTTTCGAGCTCGCGCTCGCCTGCGATCTGCGCTTTTGCTCGCCCAACGCCGAGTTCGCGCTGCAAGACGCAAAGTGGGGCTTCCACGCCTGCGACGGTGGGCTGATCCGCCTGCCGCAAGTCATCGGCATGGGCCACGCGATGGAAATTGTGCTGTCGGGTGAGCGCGTGGACGCCGAGCACGCGTACCGCATCGGCCTGGTGAACCGAGTCTGGCCGCAGACCGAACTGCTGCAGCGGACCCTCGATTACGCGCAAATGCTCGCGAAGCGCTCGCCGCTGTCGCAGCGCTTCGCGAAGGAAGTGATGCAACGCGCCGTCGGCTTGGCGCAAGACGAAGCGCTGCGGCTGGAGTCGAGCTCGTTCCACGACCTGGGCGCCAGCGAGGACCTGGCCGAGGGCACGACGGCGTTTCGCGAGAAGCGCGAGGCAAAATTCAAGGGGCGCTGATCCATCGCCGCCGACAAGACCGAGACGAAAGACATCGATGCAAGCAAGCCCCAGCATGACGCATGATCAACGACAGCAAGCCGCACGCCTGCTCTGGACCCACTGGCAAGCCGGCACCACGCTCGAAGCCTTGCCCACCGAACTGCGGCCGATGAGCCGAAGCGAGGGCTATGCGATCCAGGCGCAATTGCCCGCGGTCGGCGCTCGCACGGTGGTCGGCTGGAAGATCGCGGCCACCAGCGCCGCGGGTCAGGCGCACATCCGTGTCAGCGGGCCGATCGCGGGGCGCTTGCTGTCGGGCCAGATCGACCCGAACGTCGAGAACGACAACGACAACGACAGCGACAACGACAACGACGGCGGCGGCGCAACGCTCACGCTCGCCGGCAACCGCATGCGCGTCGTCGAACCCGAGTTTGCGTTCCGCTTCGGCACCGACCTCGCACCACGCGCCGAGCCCTACAGCGTGCCGCAGGTGCTCGACGCGGTGGACACGCTGCACCCCGCGCTGGAAATCCCCGATTCGCGCTACGCCGTGTTCACGCAAGTGGGCGAGGCGCAACTCATCGCCGACAACGCTTGCGCGCACCGCTTCATCCTCGGCGCTGCGGCGCCGGCCGCGTGGCGCGGCATCGACCTGCGCACGCACCGCGTGCACGGCGAGGTGTTCAACGCGTTAGGCCGGCGCATTTCACGCGAGGGCGACGGCAGCGTGGTGCTCGGCGACCCACGCATGGCGCTGGCGTGGCTGGTGAACGAGTTGTCGGGCCTCGGCATCACGCTGACCCCCGGCCAGTTCGTCACCACCGGAACCTGCATGGTGCCGCTGGAAGTTGTGCCCGGCGACAAGGTGCGCGCCGACTATGGCGTGCTGGGCCGGATGGCGGTCAATTTCTCGGCTTGACGCGATAGGCATTCGGCGCGCTTCGTCAGGCATCAGCAACATCACGAGCGCCAGGTCGAGCGGCACACCGGCCTTGCGCATCTGCCGCGCGACGTGGCCGAAGTCGCCTTCCGCATCCGCGAGGCGCTGCCGCCACTTGCCGCGAAAGAACTCGCCCACGGCCAGATCGACATGCACGCCAAGGTCGGGCAGCGGCTCGCTGAGCGGTTCAATGAGCGGCGGGTCGGCCTCGAACCAGGCGTGCGGATCGTCGCTGTCGATCCAGTCTTCCCATTCGTCGAAGTTGGCGGGCTGCCGCATAGAGCGGCGGGGCACGCAGCGAACTTCGGACAGTGCGCTCATGGTCAACGGCTTGCCGAACCTCCGTGGGTGTGACCGACACTTGACGCGGCGCGAGTGTAGGCATTCACACGCTTCACGCAAGATGGTCCACCCCCCTGAATGAGGGGTCGGCGGTGGCGGCGAGGAGTTCGCGCAAAATCGGCTTCATGCCCAAGCTCTTGCAGATGGCCCGCAGCGTCGCGGTCCGACCGGTGCCCGCCTTGTGACCCAAGCCCCGCCCCCCGGCCCTGCCGCCGCGCCGCCGGACGAGCAGCGCACCCTCGTCGAGCAGCGCACTGTCGTCGAGGCACGCACGGTCGTCGAGGCAGCTTCGAACCTCGACGTGGCCCCAGGCGCCGCCCTGCCCGCCGGTCAGGCGCTGCAGGAGTTCGTGATCGAAGGGCTGGTGGGCGAAGGCGGTTTCGGCATCGTCTACCTCGCGCGCGACACACGGCTGGACCGCAAGGTCGCGCTCAAGGAATACATGCCGACCAACCTGGCGCAGCGCGGCGCCGACCGCAGC
>JANOLA010000710.1:0-5238 GCA_031419535.1 Burkholderiales bacterium
GCAGGCCTTGCAGGAACGCATCGCGCAGCAGTTCCAACGGCTCGAAGAGGGCGACCGGCAACGCCGCGAGCTGGTCAGCAATATTTCGCACGACCTGCGCACGCCCTTGTCCAGCATCCGGGGTTATGTCGAGACCGTGCTGCTGCGCGGCGACACGCTCGATTCAGGCACACGCGCCGCCCACCTGCGCACGGCGCTGCGCCATGTCGAACTGCTGGGCAAGCGCATCGCCGATCTGTTCGAATTGTCCAAGCTCGACGCCGGCCGGGTCGAGCCCAGGCAGGAGGTGTTTTGCCTGGCCGAGTTGCTGCAGGACGTGGTGCAGAACTACCGGCTCGCGGCCCAGCAGCGTGGGGTGGCGCTCAGCTTGTCGGCGGGCAGCCACATGCAAGCCAAGGTGCGCGCCGACATCGCGATGATCGAGCGGGTGCTGCAGAACCTCATCGACAACGCGCTGCGCTACACCGCGCAAGGCGGCACGGTCGCGCTGGTCATCGAGAACCGGGGCGCGTTCATGCAGATCAGCGTGAGCGACACGGGCCGGGGCATCGAGACCCGGCACCTGCCCCACATCTTCGAGCGCTACTGGCGCGCCACCGACGCCGAGGAGAGCGGCGCGGCGACGAGTTCCGGGCTGGGCCTGGCCATCGTCAAGCGCATTCTGGACCTGCACGGCAGCGTGGTGCGCGTGCATTCGGAGTTCACGCGCGGCACGCGCTTCGAGTTCCTGCTCCCTCAGGCAGCCTGAGCGTCAATCGATCTTCTGAGCCAAAGCCCGACAGCCCCTGTCAATTCGAGCCGGGGTGTCGGGCGCGTGGTTCAACCCTGCAATCAGTTCGCCGCCAGGCCGTTGCTGCCCGCCGGCAATCCCGTCACGCTGCCAGAGGCCGACAGCGCGCCGTCACGGGCGATGCTGAAAGATGTGAGGCTGTTGCTGCCCGCGTTCAGAACGAAAAGGCCGCGCCCGTCGGCCGAGATCGCCGCGTCGATTGGGCCGCCGACCGACGTCGCCGCGATCGCCTGCGCCAGGGCGATCTGGCCGGTCTTGCGAATACTGTAGCTGCTGATGGTTCCGCTGGCCGTGTTCGTCACGTAGGCATGGCGACCATTGGGCGTCACCACCACCCAGCACGCCGCGGTCTGCGTCGTCCCGACGCTGGCGCTGATCAGCATCGGCTTGGCCGGCGCCGAATCTTCGAAGCCGTACGACGACACGGCACTGGCGTTGGCGGCACCACCGAAAGCCTCGGACACGAGCGCATGCCCGCGGCGGTCGAACGCAAAGCCGAAAGGTGTGGCACCCGCCGAGGCCGTCACCACCGGCGCATCGATTCGGCCGTTGCCGCGCACACGGTAGCTGGTGAGCTTGTTGGTGGCTTTCTCGGTGACGAGCAGCACGTCACCCTCGGGGCTGAATCCCACTTGCGCGGGCGCGGTGCCGCCTGCCGCGGACAGCGGTTGGGTGCTGCCCGTCAGCGGCTGCAAGGTGCCGGCGACGTTGCGAAAGCCTGTCACGTTGCCCGCGCCTGCCGCGTTGAGCACGTAGACCGTGGCGTCGTGTTCGGTCACGCTGATGGGCTGCTGGCCGCCGGAGTCCACGGTGGAGCGCAGTTCCAGCCCAGTGCGGCGCACTGCGAAGGTGGATACGCTGTTGCTGAGCGCGTTGACGACGAACAGAAAGTGCCCATTGCCACTCAGGGTCACGGCTCCCTGGTTGCCCAGGCCCGTGCCGGTACCCTGGCCTTGCGTGGGCAGTCTGGCTTTGAGTGTGAGCGCCCCGTCGCGCGGCGCCGTATAGACCAGCAACTCGTTGCCCGCCACCGCGTTGGTGCTGGTGAAGACCCGACCGGCACGATCGCCGTCGTCATCGCCGTTTGCCGCCGCCGGCAAGCTCAGGCTGCCGATGGCCAAGGTCAGCCCGAGAATTTCGAGCGCATTGCGTCGTGTGTGTTTCATCGTGATGCTCCGTTGAACGTTTGAGGTAGGGGCCGCGCTGCCACCGCAACGCGTGACCGAGTGTTGGAGCACGCCTGGCCAATGTCCTCACGGATGCATCACCGGTCTCTTCTCAATTCGAACATTCGACCCATGCCCACAGCCCTCGACCACGGGATTTGAATCTCAAATTCCAAGGCCAATACACTGGCCGCTTCTACAACGGATCGACTCGCTTTGCCTCGCCGATTTCAGACCGCTTCAGACTCATACCTCATTTGGAAAAGACTTGATGTGCGCCTCATGACCCACCCGACGCTGCCCGTGCCTTTCGACGCGACCGCGATCCTTGCGCAGCTCGCCGAGGTGGACGCGCAACGCCGGCAGCGCGGCGCCGACCTCGGCCTGAGCGCGCGAGTTCAGGCGGTCAAGCAATACCAGCAGCGCCGCTTCGCCCACACCTATGCCGACTTGCTGGGCAGCGCGCGCTATCGCAACGCGGCGCGTTTCTTTCTCGACGAGCTGTATGGCCCGCAAGACTTCTCGAGCCGCGACGCGCAGCTCGCGCGCGTCATTCCGGCGCTGGTGCGGCTGTTCCCGCAGCGCATCGTGGATGTCGTTGGAACGGTGGTCAGCCTGCACGCGCTGTCGGAGCGGCTCGACAGCGCCATGGGGCGGCATCTCATGAGCAAATGTGGCTCTGCCACTTTGCTCATACCCCCTCGGGGGGCGGACGACGTAGTCGTCGGCCTGGGGGCGTTCTCAGGCAGCGATCTCGATGCGCAGGCCTACGCCGCCGCGTGGCAGGCAACCGGCCAGCCGCGGGAGCGTGACCGCCAGGTCGCGTTGACGCTGCAAGTCGGCACGGCGCTCGACGATTTGGTGCGCAAGCCGCTGCTGCGCCGCAGCCTGCACCTGATGCGCGGCCCGGCGCGGGCGGCCGGCCTGGCCGATTTGCAGGCGTTCCTGGAGCGCGGCTTCGAGGCGTTTTCCGCGATGCAAGGTGCGGCTGAATTCCTAACGCTGGTCGCGCAGCGCGAACGCCAGCTCGGGGCTGCGCTGTTTCAGGCCGTCGACAGCGATCCGATGCGCATTGCGCTCACGCTGCTGCCGCGCGAATGATGTTCAGGAATGATGTTCAGACCACGCTGACGGGGATCTTGCCGATGCGCGATTGCCATTCGCGCGGCCCGGTCTCGTGCACCGACGTGCCGTCGGAACTCACCGCCACCGTGACCGGCATGTCTTTCACGTCGAATTCGTAAATCGCTTCCATGCCCAGGTCAGCGAAGGCCAGGACTTTCGAGGTCTTGATCGCCTTCGCGACGAGGTAGGCCGCGCCGCCCACCGCCATCAGGTAAGCGCTCTTGTGTTTCCTGATTGCCTCGACGCCCACCGGCCCACGCTCGGCCTTGCCGATCATGCCGATGAGCCCGGTCTGCGCCAGCATCATCTCGGTGAACTTGTCCCTGCGCGGCGGGGTGGGCGGGCCGGCCGGGCCGACGACTTCGTCGCGCACCGGGTCCACGGGGCCCACGTAGTAGATGACGCGGTTCGTGAAGTCCACCGGCAGCTTTTCGTTTCGCGCCAACATGTCCTGAATGCGCTTGTGCGCGGCGTCGCGACCGGTGAGCATCTTGCCCGACAGCAGCAGCGTCTCGCCCGGCTTCCACGAGGCGACCTCGGCCTTGGTGAGCGCATCGAGGTTCACCTTGCGGCTCTTGTTGTAGTCGGGCTGCCAGCGCACGTCGGGCCACAGGTCGAGGCTCGGCGGGTCCACGTAAGCCGGCCCCGAGCCGTCGAGAACGAAGTGGGTGTGGCGGGTGGCGGCGCAGTTCGGGATCATCGCCACCGGCTTGCCTGCGGCGTGCGTCGGATACATGGCGATCTTCACGTCGAGCACCGTCGTCAATCCGCCCAGGCCCTGCGCGCCGATACCCAGCGCATTCACCTTGTCGCAGAGTTCGATGCGAAGCTCCTCGACTTTGTTCTTCGGCCCGCGCTTCTTCAGATCGAACATGTCGATCGGCTCCATCAGCGACTCTTTGGCGAGCAGCATCGCCTTCTCCGCCGTGCCGCCGATGCCGATGCCCAGCATGCCCGGCGGGCACCAGCCCGCGCCCATCGTCGGCACGGTTTTCAGCACCCAGTCGACGATCGAATCGCTCGGGTTGAGCATCGCGAGCTTGCTCTTGTTCTCGCTGCCACCGCCCTTCGCGGCGACCTGCACGTCCACCGTGTCGCCGGGCACCAGCGTCACGTTCGTCACGGCGGGCGTGTTGTCGCCGGTGTTCTTGCGCTCGAACTGCGGGTCCGCGACGAGCGAACCGCGCAACTTGTTGGCGGGATCGAGGTAGGCCTTGCGTACGCCTGCGTTGACCGCGTCTTCCACGCTTGCGGGAAAGCCTTCGAAGCGCACGTTCATGCCGACCTTCAGGAACACGTTGACGATCCCCGTGTCCTGGCAGATCGGGCGCTTGCCCTCGGCGCACATCTTCGAGTTGGTGAGGATCTGTGCGATCGCGTCCTTCGCCGCCGGGCTTTGCTCGCCTGCGTAAGCGCGTGCCAGGTGTTCGATGTAATCGGCCGGGTGGTAGTACGAGATGTACTGCAAAGCCGCGGCGATGCTGTCCACGAAGTCGGCGTAGCGGATCGCGGTCATGGTGGGTTCCTAGTGCTTTGCCGGCGCGTGGCCAGTCACGGCGATGCCCGCCATCAGCCTGTCGGTGCCGGCGATCGCCAGGGCCGAGAGCAGGAAGGTGACGTGAATCACCGTCTGGTACAGCAACACCTTTTCGGTGTAGTTGTCGGCGTTGATGAAGGTCTTGAGCAGGTGGATCGAGCTGATGCCGATGATCGCGGTGGCGAGCTTGACTTTCAGTACCGACGCGTTCACGTGGCTCAGCCATTCCGGCTGGTCGGGATGGCTTTGCAGGTTCATGCGCGAGACAAAAGTTTCGTAGCCGCCGACGATCACCATGATCAGCAGGTTGGAGATCATGACCACGTCGATCAGGCCGAGCACGACGAGCATGATGATCGTCTCGTTGAGTTTCGGCACGGTGCCACCGTAATCGCCCTTGTAGCCGATGCCGCCGACCAGAATTTCGAGCGCCGCGCGGTCCCCGAACACGGCCTGGATCAGGTGCGTCAGCTCGACCCAAAAATGGAACACGTAGACGCATTGCGCGAGGATCAGCCCCAGGTACAGCGGCAGCTGCAGCCAGCGGCTCATGAAAATGAAGTTCGGGATTGGCCGCAGTTTGGCGTCGGTCGGGTCGTGGAGCTGGGGCATCGAGGGGC
>JANOLA010000711.1:0-1575 GCA_031419535.1 Burkholderiales bacterium
TGCACGGCAAGGGCTCGATCCTCGGGCGCATGCCGGGCGACGGGTGGCAGCGCTTCGCGAACCTGCGCGCGTATTACGGCTTCATGTGGGGGCACCCGGGCAAGAAGTTGCTCTTCATGGGCCAGGAATGGGGCCAGCCGCAAGAGTGGAACGACGCCGGCGAACTGCCTTGGGGTCAACTCACGCATCCACGCCACGCCGGCGTGCAACGCCTGGTGCGCGACCTGAACCGCCTGTACCGCGAACACGCCGCGCTGCACCGGCTCGATTGCGAAGCGGCGGGCTTCGAGTGGATCGCGATGCACGACGCCGAGGCCTCGATGTTCGCCTGGGTGCGGCGCGACGGCGCCGGCGGCATGGTGCTCGTCGCCTGCAACTTCACGCCGGTGCCCAGGCTGCAAATGCGCCTCGGTGTTCCCGAGGGCACTAGCGAATGGCGCGAAGTGCTGAACACCGACTCGGCGTTTTACGGTGGCGCCAACGTCGGCAACGGCAGCGTCGCGCTCGCCGTCGAGCGCGAGCCCAGCCATGGCCGCGACGCGTCAATCCTCTTGAACCTGCCGCCGCTGGCGACGGTGTTTCTGATTCCTGCGTGAGAGCGCCGCAGCCATGGATGGGACAGGACATCAAACGCACATGCCGTCGCCGCTGGGCCCGCTGAGGGAACCTCAGTGCCCGATCTGCGGTGGACCGAACGGCTGCGTCCCAGCCGCTGCCGGCAGTTTCGAGGTGAATTGCTGGTGCAAGCAAGCGACTTTCAGCGCCGACCTGGTGGCGCGTGTGCCTCTCGATCTCCAGCGGAAAGCTTGCATCTGCCGGCGCTGCGCGGAGGGTGCCCCTGCCGGAAATGCCGAACAGCAAGCCTTGACGCTCAAAGACGCGATTTGAGCGGCGATCACGCGGCAGGCGGGTGCGCAATTCGTCAGCCCGGAGATGGTCGCGTTCGAGTGGTTGCGCACTTGCGAGCGCGAGCGGGGATGAACGGCATCACGACTGGGCGCGTGCGCAGTTCGCGCAGCACCCGGGTCCATTTGTCACCTGCGAGGGAGTGGTCACGGAAACCTGCTTCTTGCTGACGCGTGCGGGTTTTGACCCCGCCAAGCCGCTGGCCTTGTTGGAACGCGGCGTCGTGCGCATTGGCATGGCGTTGAATGACGAGGCCAGCGCAGTGCGAAAGTTGTTCGAGCGCTATGAAAACTTGCCGGCATCCCTGGCCGACGCCTGCCTCATTCGCTTGAGCGAACTCTATGAAGACAGTTGCGTGGTGACTCTGGATGCCGACTTTCACGTCTACCGCCGCAACGGCCGCAAGGCCATCCCCTTGCTGCGGCCCGATTGAGAGGCGCTCGGCGCAGTTTCAGCGCACCATCTGCAGCCGCAACCTCCGCGCCGCTTCTTCAGCGCGCGCGTCGTCGATCTCGCGCAGCACCGCGCCCAGGTTCGCCGGCGCGTGATCGTGCTTGAAGCGGCCGGTGAGGGCGGTGCCGGGGTGCAGGACGCCACGCCGAAACAGATCCCAGATCTCGTCGCCGTGCTGGCTGTGCAGTAGGTCCGGCGCAAAGCGGCCGAAGAAAT
>JANOLA010000712.1:0-5446 GCA_031419535.1 Burkholderiales bacterium
CGTTCAAGGTGCCGGCGCTGGCCGAGGTGTCGGGGTCGAGCGCGCGCGGCGTGCCGCTTCGCGCCACTTCCTCGAGCAGGTTGTGCAGTTCATTCACATAGCCCGAGGTGTGCGCGAAGCCGACGTGCTTCAAGTCGGCCAATGGGGCGTCGCGCCGGGTGAGCGTCGCGCCCAGGCCCGTGGCGAGCAGATGGTCTTCGATCGCGCCCAGGCGCTGCGGGCTTTCGGGGTGGCCGCGCCCCATGTCGTGCCCGCGGCAGTCGAGGTGCGTGAAAAAGGCAGTGGTCATCGTGCTTTTGGCGGGTGAGTTTTCGGGTAACGTGGGGCGCATGAATGATTCTGTGTCAACCACGGTCCTGCGAGCCGCGCAACGGGCCGACCCCATGAGCAAAACACTGACCGACAAGCTCTCGCAATTGATCGCTCAGGTTAGCACGATCGTCGTGGGCAAACGGCCCCAGATCGAAGACTGCGTCGCCTGCCTGCTGGCCGGCGGCCACCTGCTGATCGAAGACGTTCCCGGTGTGGGCAAGACCACGCTGGCGCATGCGCTGGCGGTGTCGCTGGGCCTGCGTTTCTCGCGCACCCAGTTCACCGCGGACCTGATGCCCTCCGACCTCACGGGCGTCAGCGTCTACGAGCGAGCCAAGGAAACCTTCGTGTTCCACCCGGGCCCCGTGTTCGCCCAGGTGCTGCTCGCCGACGAAATCAACCGCGCCGGCCCCAAGACGCAAAGCGCGCTGCTCGAAGCAATGGAAGAACACCAGGTCACGGTGGAAGGCGAGACACGCGCGCTGCCCAAGCCGTTCTTCGTGATCGCGACGCAAAATCCGAGTGACCAGCTCGGCACCTACCCGCTGCCGGAGTCGCAACTCGACCGCTTCTTGATGTGCATCACGCTCGGCTACCCCGACCAGGCCAGCGAACGCGCCTTGCTCGCCGGGCAGGACCGGCGCGAAGCGATCCAGGCGCTGCCGCCGGTGATGTCGCCCGAGCAGATGCTTTCGGCGCAGAAGGCGGTGCAAGCGGTGCACGCATCGAACGCCTTGCTCGACTATTTGCAGGCGTTGATCGGCGCCACGCGTTCGGGCCGCTGGTTCGTCGCGGGCCTGAGCCCACGCGCGGGCATCGGCGTGCTGCGCGCGGCGCGTGCGCGAGCGCTGCTGGACCAGCGCGACTATGTGGCGCCCGACGACATTCAGGCGATCCTGCCGCAGACCGTCGCGCACCGGCTGGTGCCGGTGGCCGGCGCCGGGCGCGGCCGCGTCGAGCAGGTGCGCGCGATGATCGAGGCGGTGGCGCTGCCTTGAAGCCAGGGCCGCATCAGGCTGCGCACGCCGGTGCGTTTTCGGCCGCGAGCGCAGCCGCGAGCGCAGCCGCGAGCGCAACCGTGAGCGCAGCCGCGCTCGTGGCCTTGGCAGCGCCGCGACCCGCCCGCCTTCACCGCGCTTGAATCCGATGGCCGCGAACGTCATGCGCGATCGGCGCATGCAACCCGAAGCGCCGCGTTCCGCGCTGGGCCTGCCGGCGCACTGGGTGCGTTTGCGCTTTCGGGCCTGGTCGCAAAGCCGCCAGCCGCCTTCCGACACGCGGGTGCTGACACAGCGCAACGTCTACATCGTGCCCACGCGCGCCGGCTTCATGTTCGCCGGCACGCTGATCGTGCTGCTGGTCGCGTCGCTGAACTACCAGCTCAACCTCGGCTATGTGCTGACGTTCCTGCTCGCCGGCAGTGGCGTCGTGTCGCTGCATGTCACGCACAACACCTTGCGCGGATTGACGCTGCACTTGCGGCCGGTCGCGCCGGTTTTCGCGGGCGACGCCGCGCTTCTCGAATGCGTGTTGACCAGCCCGGACCGGCCGCGCTTCGGCATCGGCTTGAACGTGATCGCCGGCCCCGAGCGCAATGTGAGCTGGACCAACGTGCCCGCCGGCGGCCAGTCGAGCACCACCGTCAGCTACGTCCCCGAGCAGCGCGGCCTTGAGCCGCTGCCCGCCATCGCGATCGAAACACGCTTTCCGCTCGGGCTGTTCCGCGCCTGGACGTTCTGGCGGCCGGCGTCGCGGCTGCTCGTCTACCCTCGGCCGGAGCCACAGCCACCGGCGGTGCCGCTGGCGCGCGCGGTTCCGGGCGGCAGCGTAGAGCGCGCTGCGTCGAACGGCGAGACCGACGGCGTTCGCACCTACCGGCGCGGCGACCCGCTGAAGCTCGTCGTCTGGAAAAAAGCCGCGAAGGCGCTCGACAGCGGCGGCGAGCTGGTGAGCCGCGACACACGCGCCGCGCTGCAGCGCCAATTGCAGTTCGACTGGACGATGTGCGCCGGCCTGCCCGATGAAGAGCGCCTGTCGCGCCTCACCGCGTGGGTGCTCGCGGCGCAGCGCAGCGGCGCCGAATACGCGCTGGAGCTGCCGGGCGTGAGCCTGCCCGCGACCAGCGGCGATGCGCACCGGCGCCGCTGCCTCGAGGCGCTCGCGCTGTGGAAGTAACGCCGTGGCGTTGAGCCTGCACCTGCCAAGTGCGCCGCGCTGGCCCGGTTGGCGCCACCTGCCGCGCGAAACGCGCGACACGCTGTTCCTGCTCGGCGTGATCGGCTGGACGGTGGCGCCGCATGTCTCGCACCTGCCGCTGTGGTGCTCGCTGCTCACCGCGTCCGTGCTCGGCTGGCGCGCGCTGCTCGCGCTGCGCCAGGCGACGCTGCCGAACCGCTGGGTGGTGTTGCTGGTGCTGTTCTTCGCCGCGGTGATGACGCTGTGGTCGCATCAAACGCTGTTCGGCAAGGAACCGGGCGTGACGATGGCGGTGTCGCTGATGGCGCTCAAGACCCTTGAGCTGCGCGCGCGGCGCGACGCCTTCGTCGTGTTCTTCCTCGGCTTTTTCATCGTGCTCACGCACTTTCTCTACTCGCAATCGCTGCTGGTCGCGGGCGCGATGTTGGTGTCGGTGTGGGGCCTGCTCACTGCCCTGGTGCTCGCGCACATGCCCGCGGGCCAGCCCAGCCTGCGCCAGGCTGCTGCGTTGTCGGCGCGCACGGCCTTGCTCGGCGCGCCGATCATGGCGCTGCTGTTCGTTCTGTTCCCGCGCATCGGGCCGCTGTGGGGCGTGCCGCAAGACAGTGTGTCCACCACCGGCTTGTCGCTGAGGATGCGCATGGGTTCGGTGGCCGAAGTGGCGCTGGACGACAGCATCGCGCTGCGTGTGCGTTTCGAGGGCCCGGCGCCGCGCCCCCAGGCCATGTACTTTCGCGGCCCCGTGCTGGCGCGCTACGACGGCACCGAGTGGCGCCCGCTGCCGGTCACCTTCCCCCTGCCCCGGCGCCTGCCCGGCCAGTTGCGCCCGCTCGGACCGAGCGTCAACTACGAGATGACGCTCGAGCCGCTGCGCCTGTCTCTGCTGCCGCTACTCGAAGCCACCGCGCAAGCACCGGTGATCGAAGGCATGCAGGTCAGCATGCAAGACGACCTGCAGGCGCTCACCGACCGCCCGGTGCTGCAGCGCCTGCGCTTCAATGCCCAGGCGCACACCGCGTTCGCGCATGGGCCGCAGCAGTTCAGCCTCGGCCTGCGCGACTACCTGGCGCTGCCGGCGGGCTTCAACCCGCGCACGCTGGCCTGGGCCGCGGCGCTGCGCACCGATTCACGCTACGCGAGTGCCGACGCGAATGCGCTCGCGGCCGCGCTGCTGCAGCGCATCCGCACCGAGGGTTACAGCTACACGCTGGCGCCGGGCGAATATGCAAGCCGGGACACGATCGACGAATTCTGGCTCGACCGGCGCGCCGGATTTTGCGAACACTTCGCCGCCGCTTTCGTCGTCGTGATGCGCGCGCTGGACGTTCCGGCGCGCGTCGTCACCGGCTACCAGGGCACGGATCCGACGCCGGTCGATGGCTTTTACATCGTGCGCCAGAGTTCGGCACATGCCTGGGCCGAGTACTGGCAAGAAGGCGTGGGCTGGCAGCGCGCCGACCCCACTGCGGCGGTGGCGCCCGAGCGCATCGAGCGCAGCCGCAACCTGCTGCCCGTGCCCGGCTTCGTGGTCGGCGCATTGGGCACCTGGAACCCCGAGTTGCTGGCCAATCTGCGCCAGAGCTGGGAGACGATGAACAACCGCTGGAACCAGTGGGTGCTGGGCTATTCGCGCGGCGCGCAGTTCGATCTGTTGCGCAACCTCGGACTCGATTCGCCGCGTTGGGAAGACCTGGCGATGCTGCTCGTGGGTTCGCTGAGTTCGCTGGCGCTGCTCGCCGCCTTGTGGGCCTGGCGCGACCGCAATTTTGTCGACCCGTGGACGCGCCAGATGGACAAGCTGCGCGCCGCGCTGCGCAAGGCCGGCCTGCCCTGCGCCGCGCATGAGGCGCCACGCGCACTGGCGCAGCGGATCACGGCTCGCTTCGGCGATGCAGCCGGCCCGCTGGTCGAGCTGCTGTTGACGCTGGAGGCGCAGCGCTACAGCCGCAGCGAACGGCAGCGCCCGCTGGACTCACTGACACGGCAATTCGTCGCACAGGCGCGTCGCCTGGGTGCGGCAACGGCAAGCGCCGCTCGATAATCGCGCCGCACCGTCCGACCCCACCGAAGCGTCCCTCCATGCACCGCCGCAATTTGCTCCGGCAGCTGACGCTGCTGCCTTGCTCCGCGGCGCTGATCGGCGCGGCGATGGCAACCCCCACGCCGCCACGGCGGAAAAAGAACCACGCCGCCGCGCTGCCCGAAACCGAACCCGGCGCCACGCCCTACCGCGGCCGAGCTGAAGTGGCGGCGTTCGCGCTCGAAGTCGAGCAGCGCCATGGCATCGACGCGGCATGGGTGCAGGCCACGCTGGGCCGGGCGCGGCGCATTCCAAGCGTGGAGCGATTCATCATGCCGGCGGCGCCCGGCACGGCGAAGAACTGGTCAGCGTATCGAATCCGCGCGATCGACTCGGTGCGCACTCGCGCCGGCGTCGCTTTCTGGAGCGCGAACGAGGCCTGGCTGCAAAGGGCCGACGAGCGCTGGGGTGTACCGCCGGAAATCGTGGTGGGCATCATCGGCATCGAAACCCTGTACGGCCGGCACATGGGCAACTACCGGGTCCTCGACGCGCTCGCCACGTTGAGCTTCGACTTCCCCAGCGGCCGCAGCGACCGCAGCACCTTGTTTCGCGCTGAGCTGGAGAGTTTTCTGCTGCTTTGCCACGGCGCCATGATGGACCCGTTCGCCACCCGCGGCAGTTACGCCGGCGCGGTGGGTCTGGGCCAGTTCCTGCCGTCGAGCATCTTGAAGTACGCACTCGACTTCGACCAAGACGGCCGCATCGACTTGAACGGCAGCGCGGCTGACGCGATCGGCAGCGTCGCGCATTACCTCGCCGCATTCGGCTGGCAGCGCGGTGTGCCGGCGCGCTTCGCCGTCACGCCTCCCGGCGAAACGCTGAACCGCGCGCTGCTGCTGGTGCCCGACATCGTGC
>JANOLA010000713.1:0-2519 GCA_031419535.1 Burkholderiales bacterium
CCTCGTCGAGCAGGGTGTGGACATCGCGCTGCGCATGGGCAAGCTGGCCGACTCGACGCTGGGCTCGCGCTACTTGGGCGTGAACCCCTGGCTGGCAGTAGCGGCGCCCGACTATCTGGCGCGGCACGGCGAGCCGCACACGCCGAACGAGCTGACCCGCCACGCCTGCCTGGTGTACAGCAGCGTGCAAGGCGACGACCGCTGGCAATTCGGTGATGCACACGGAAGGTCCATCACCGTGCAGGTCCGCGGGCCGCTGCGCAGCAACAATCTCTCCGCCGTGCTCGCTGGGGCCCGCCTGGCGCATGGTGTGGCCGTGCTGCCCTGGTACGTGGCGCGCGAGGCGCTCGCCGACAGCTCGATCCGGCAGGTGTTGCCGGGTTTCACGCTGCCAGCCCAGGAGCTGCACGCGGTCTACCCGTCGCCCAAACTCTTGCCGTCGAAAGTGGCGGCCTTCATCTCGTTCTTGCAGACCAGTCTGGCCGACGCCGACGGCGCTGCTTGGTGGCAGCGAGAGGCGTGATCCGCCCGGGCTCCTAGCCCGCGTTCGCGGCACGTGCGCTGCCCGACAGGTTCAGCCGGCCAGGAGTTGAGCCGCCAGCCGGTTGTGGCGCTCGATCAGCCGGGGTAACTCGAGCGTCGTCAGTTCACCATCGCGCACCAGCACCTTGCCGTTGACGATTGCGTGAGTCACGTGCGGCACGTGACAGAACAGCAGGGCCGCGAGCGGGTCGTCACCAGCACCGGCCATGCCGACTTGATTCAGCGAGACGCTCACGATGTCGGCCGCCATGCCCGGCGCGATGGCTCCGATGTCGTCGCGGCCGAGCACGCGCGCGCCGCCGAGGGTGGCGATTTCCAACGCTTCACGCGCCGGCATCGCGCGCGGGCCCATCGCCGGGCCGTGCGTCATGCCATGCCCAACGCGTTGCAGCAGCAGACCCAGGCGCACTTCGGCGAGCATGTGGCCGGAGTCGTTCGACGCCGAACCATCCACCGCGATCGACACCGGCACACCGGCGTCACGCAGCGCGCGGATCGGCGCGATGCCCGAGGCCAGGCGCATGTTCGAGCCCGGGCAATGCGCGACGCCGGTGCCGGTGCGGGCAAACAGCGCAATGCCGGCGGCGTCGAGCTTGACGCAGTGGGCGTGCCAGACGTCGGCTCCGACCCAGCCCAGCTGCTCGGCATATTCAGTCGGCGTGCAGTTGAACTTCTCGCGCGTGTAGGCGATGTCGAAATCGTTTTCGGCCAGGTGCGTGTGCAGGCTCACGCGGTGCTGGCGCGCCAGCACCGCGGCGTCGCGCATCAGCTCGCGGCTGACTGAAAACGGCGAACACGGCGCAATCACGATGCGTTGCATCGCGAAGCGCCGCGCATCGTGCCAGCGCTCGATCACGCGCTGGCTGTCGTTCAGGATGGCATCTTCGCGCTCGACCACGCCATCGGGAGGCAAGCCACCCGCCGACTCGCCCACACTCATCGATCCGCGCGCCGCATGAAAGCGCATGCCGATCTCGTGCGCCGCCTCGATGCTGTCGTCCAGTCGCACGCCGTTCGGGAACAGGTAGAGGTGATCGCTGCTCGTCGTGCAGCCTGAGAGCAGCAGCTCGGCCATCGCGGTCTGCGTCGACACGCGAACCATCTCCGGCGTGAGGCGCGCCCAGATCGGGTACAGCGTTCGCAGCCAGTCGAACAGCTCGCAGTCCTGCGCCTTGCGCACCACGCGCGTCAGCGTCTGGTACATATGGTGGTGCGTGTTCACGAGACCCGGAAACACGATCTGGTCGCGCGCGTCGATCACCACGTCGGCGCTGGCCGGCAACTCGCCGCTCGGGCCAACCGCCTCGATCGCGTGGTCGCGAACGAACACGCCGCCGTCGGCGATCTCGCGGCGCTGCGCGTCCATCGTGACGAGCAGACGCGCGTTGCGGATCAGCAGCGTCGCCATGGCGATGGATGGAGGTGGCGCGAGGCCGCCGTTTCGGCGCGCGGCGCCGTCAAGTCGGCTTGGGCGGCGCGGGCTTGCGCTCGCTCCACAGCGTGCCGGCGGTCGCCCAGTCGTGCTTTGGAATGTCGAACATGATGATGTCCACGCTGTCGGCCGGTACGCCCAGCGCGCGCACCGTCGCGTCGGTCAACTCCTTGGCGAGCGCGCGCTTTTGCTCGACGCTGCGGCCTTCGAACATTTCGACGCGAATGCTGGGCATGTGGGCTTCTCCTCGGCTGATTCAGGCGGGACGCTGGGCGAAATCTACCGCACCGGCGCGCCGCCCTCGTACCAGCGCTTCAACAACTCGCGCTCGGCGTCGGGCATCTGCGTCGCGTTGCCCAGCGGCATCGTCTTTTGCAGCACGGTCTGCTGGAAGACTCCCTGCGCGTTTTTCGCCACCAGCTCCGGCGTGTGCAGCTGCACGTTCTTGTTGATCACGCTGGCGCTGTGGCACAGCACGCAGCGCTGCTCGATGATGGGCTGGATTTGCGCGAAGCCCACCTTGGCGGGCGCGGCCGCGGCGGGC
>JANOLA010000714.1:0-7731 GCA_031419535.1 Burkholderiales bacterium
CACGCTGTACCTCTACTACCCGAGCAAGGAGGAGTTGCTCAAGGAGGTGATTCGCCACAACATGGTGAATCACATCGCGCAAGGCATCGACGTCGCCGAGCAGTTCACCGGCCCGACGTCCGAGCTGCTGATGCTGGTCTACCGGGAATGGTGGCAGCGCATCGGCGAAACCCGCGCCTCGGGCATCATGAAGCTGATGATGTCGGAGGTGCGCAACTTCCCCGAGATTGCACAGTTCTACGCCGACGAAGTGATAGCGCCGACGCACGCGCTGCTGTCGCGGCTGCTGAACCGCGGCATCGAGCGCGGCGAATTCCGGCCGATCGACGTGACCGGAGTGACTCACGCGCTGGTCGCGCCGATGCTGTTTCTGGTGATGCACAAACACTCGATCGGCGCCTGCGGCGTCGGCCATTCAATCGATGCGCGAGCCTTCATCGCGGCCCAGCTCGACCTCGTTCTCCACGGCTTGCAGGTGCCCTCGGTCGCGACCGCCGCCAAGGCGCAGCGGCAGCCACGCCGCAGCGCGCCGAAGAAGGCAACACGGCCATGAAGCGCTGGCTCGGCTGGAGCGTGTTGCTGATTGCGATGCTGACGATCGGTGGATTGTCGCTGTGGGCCGTCAAGCAACGCCAGGTGTCGCAGCAGGCTGGCGCCGTGCCGAAAGCGAGCGTGGCGCCGGTGGCGCTCGAGCTGGCTGCGTCCGACCTGCTGACGGCGCAGGTGGTCGAGCTCGCGCGCACGCTCGAAGTCTCCGGCGGCCTGAAGGCCACGTCGAGCGCATTCCTGAAGGCCAAAGTGGCAGCCGAAGTGCAAACGCTGACGGTGCGTGAAGGCGACAAGGTGAGCCGCGGCCAGGTGCTGGGGCAGCTCGACGTGACGGAACTCGACTGGCGTTTGCGCCAGGCCGAGCAGACCGCGGCGTCGGCCAAGGCGCAATGGACGATCGCGATGCGCGCGCTGGAAAACAACCGCGCCCTGGTCGCGCAGGGGTTCATTTCGCCCACCGGCCTGGAGACTTCGGTATCGAACGAAGCGGCAGCGCAGGGCACGCTCGAAGCGGCGCTCGCCGCCGTTGAGATCGCGCGCAAGAGCCGCGCCGATGCCACGCTGGTTGCGCCGATCGGCGGCCTCGTCTCGCAGCGGCTGGTGCAGCCCGGCGAGCGCGTCGCGGTCGATGCGCGCCTGCTGGAAATCGTCGACCTGTCGCAACTCGAACTCGAGGCCGCCGTGGCTGCCGAAGACATCTCGCTGCTGCGCGTGGGCAGGCCGGCACTGCTCAGCGTCGACGGCATCGAGGCGCGCATTCCCGCGAAGGTGGCGCGCATCAACCCGAGCGCGCAGCCCGGGAGCCGCTCGATCATGGCCTACCTCGCTGTGCAGGGCCAGCCCGAGCTGCGCCAGGGAATGTTCGCGACCGGCCGAATCGAACTCGCGCGCAAATCGGCGACCGCCGTGCCGCTGTCGGCCGTGCGCACCGACGGCGCCAAACCCCACGTGCTGCTGCTGCAAGACCGGCAGGTGCGCGTGCGCGACGTGGTGTTGGGCCTGCGCGGCGAAGTGAACGGCCAGGCCTGGGTCGAAATTGCCTCGGGGCTCGCTGCCGGCGACGCCGTGCTCGCCGCGAGCGTGGGCGCGTTGCGCGACGGTACCTCGGTGCGCCTGGCCGTGGATGCGCCGGCGCCACGCGCATCCGCGTCGGCGGCCTTTGCGGCGCCTTCAATGTCAGTTGCACCGGCGGTGTCGCCGGCGGCATCGGCAGCGGCCGCCGCGCGCTGAGCGCCGCCGCCGGCCCACACCATGTGGTTCACGCGCGTCTCGATCGCCAATCCGGTCCTCGCCACGATGGTCATGCTGGCCTTCGTCGTGCTCGGCCTGTTTTCCTACCAGCGTCTTAAAGTAGACCAGTTCCCGAACATCGACTTTCCGACGGTCGTGGTGCAGATCGACTATCCCGGCGCGTCGCCCGAGATCGTCGAGACCGAGGTCACGCGCAAGATCGAAGAGGCGGTGAACACGATCGCCGGGATCAGCCAGCTCTTCTCTCGCTCCAACGAGGGTTCGTCGGTCGTGATCGTGCAGTTCAACCTCGACGTCGAAGGCCGCAAAGCGGCCGACGACGTGCGCGAAAAGGTGGCCTTCGTGCGCCCGACGCTGCGCGAAGAAGTGAAAGAGGCGCGCGTCACGCGTTTCGACCCGGCGAGCCGCCCCGTCTACACGCTGGCGATGACCTCGCCCGACGCTTCGCGCAGCCAGCTCGAAATGACGACGTTCGCCGACCAGGTGGTGAAGAAGCGCCTGGAAAACGTGCGAGGCGTCGGCTCCGTGACGCTGGTGGGCGCGCGCAAGCGCGAGATCAACATCTACCTGCGGCCGCTGGCGATGGAAGCGCTGGGCGTCGGCGTCGACCAGGTGCTGGCCGCGGTGCGCAGCGAGAACCAGGACCTGCCGGCCGGCGCTCTGCGTTCGCCGCAAAGCGAACAGATCGTGCAGATTCAAGGGCGACTGCTGCGCCCCGAGGACTTCAGGTCGCTGATCGTCGCGCGCCGCGGCAACGGCTCGGTGCGGCTGGGGCAGGTCGCCGAAGTGGTCGACGGACCGGAGGAACTGGAGAGTCTGGCGCTCTACAACGGCGAGCGCACGCTCGCGATCGAAGTGCAGAAGGCGCAAGGCGAGAACACGATCGACGTGGTCGATGGCCTGAACGCGGTGACCGCGAAGCTCGAAGCCCAATTGCCCTCGGGCATGAAGCTCGAGCTCGTGCGCGACAACTCGCGGCCGATCCGCGTCTCGGTGAACAACGTGCGGCGCACGATGTTCGAAGGCGCGCTGCTCACGATCGGAATCGTGTTCCTGTTCCTCAATTCGTGGCGCTCCACCGTGATCACGGGGTTGACGCTGCCGATCTCGCTGATCGGCACGTTCCTGTTCATGTACGCGTTCGGCTTTACGATCAACATGGTGACGCTGATGGCGCTGAGCCTGTGCGTGGGCCTGTTGATCGACGACGCGATCGTCGTGCGCGAGAACATCGTGCGCCACGTGCAGATGGGCGCGAACGCGCACGACGCGGCGCTGGAGGGCACGAACGAGATCGGCCTGGCGGTGCTCGCGACCACGCTGTCGATCGTTGCCGTGTTCCTGCCGATCGGCTTCATGGGCGGCATCGTCGGCAAGTTCTTCCACGAGTTCGGCATCACGATCGTTGCCGCCGTGCTGATCTCGATGTTCGTCAGCTTCACGCTGGACCCGATGCTTTCCAGCATCTGGCACGACCCGGCGATTCATGCGGGCACCGGCGCGCAGGGACCGAAGTCGCTCTACGACCGCAGCATCGGCCGGATCACCGGTGCCGTGGACCGCTTTTCGCACGCCTTGGGGCGCGCTTACGAAACGATTCTCGACTGGTCGCTGCGGCACCGGCTGGCGACGCTTGCGCTGGCGCTGCTGACGTTCATCGCCAGCTTCATCATCATTCCGCTGCTCGGCACCGAGTTCGTGCCGAAAGCCGACCTCTCGGAAACCTTCGTCAATTTCCACACGCCGGTGGGCTCGTCGATCGAAGCCACCGAGGCCAAGGCACGCCAGGTGGAGGCGATTCTGCGTGAGCAGCCGCAAGTCAAGTACACGCTCACCACCATCAACACCGGCCAGGCCAACGGCCGGATGTATGCGTCGATCTACGTTCGGCTGGTCGACCGCAGAAACCGTGAACTGAATGTCGACCAGCTCTCGGTGCCGCTGCGGGAACGCCTGACCCGGGTTCCCGGGATCACGGTCACGCATGTCGGTCTGCTCGATGCGGTGGGCGGAACCAAGCCGATCCAGGTGTCGATTCAAGGGACCGACTTGCGCGAGCTGGAGCGCTTGACGGCGTTGGTGTTGCCCAGTCTGCGCGCGATTCCCGGGCTGGTGGACCTGGACACCAGTGCCAAGCCGAACAAGCCGACGCTTTCCATTGCCGTGAAGCGCGACGCCGCGTCCGACGCGGGATTGAGCGTGGGCGCGATCACGAATTCGCTGCGCGCGCTGATCGCCGGGCAGACGGTGGGCAACTGGCGTGCCGAAGACGACCAGAACTACGACGTCAAGGTGCGCCTGTCGCCACAGACTCGCGACGCCGCCAGCGACATCGAGCGCCTCGGCCTGGTGGTGGGCACGCAGGCCGACGGCTCGCCGCGCATCGTTCGCCTGGCGCAGGTGGCTGAGTTTCGGGCCGACACCGGTGCGAACCAGATCAACCGGCGAGACCTGAACCGCGAAGTCGAAATCACCGCCAATGTGTCCGGCCGGTCACTCGGCGAAGTGGCAACTGACATTCGAAAAGTGCTCGACAACACCGCCTTCACGCCAGGCTACAGCTTCCGTTTCGGCGGGTCGACCAAGGACATGCAGGAGAGTTTTGCCTACGCGGTCTCTGCGCTCGGGCTGGCGGTGGTCTTCATCTACATGATTCTCGCGTCGCAATTCAAGAGTTTTCTGCAGCCGCTCGCGCTGATGAGTTCGCTGCCGCTCACGTTGATCGGCGTGGTCGGCGCGCTGTTCATGTTCCGCTCCACGCTGAACATGTTTTCGATCATCGGCATCGTGATGTTGATGGGACTGGTGACGAAGAATGCAATCCTGTTGATTGACTTCGCGATCCGTTCGCGCGAAGGCACGGTGCGCCCAGACGGCTTGCACGGCATGGACAACCCGGGACCTGGCAGTGCGGCGCAGGGCGCCGGCATGTCACGCCACGACGCGCTGATCTACGCGGCGCGGGTGCGGTTGCGGCCGATCATGATGACGACGCTGGCAATGATCTTCGGCATGGTGCCGCTCGCATTCGCGCTGTCCGAAGGCTCGGAGCAGCGCGCGCCGATGGGGCAGGCCGTCATCGGCGGCGTGATCACATCGTCGCTGCTCACGCTCGTCGTCGTGCCGGTGATTTACTGCTACCTCGACGACCTGGCGAACTGGGCTGCGCGCAAGAACAAGCGCGGCGCGCTTCGCCGCGATGGCGTGGCGCCCCTTGCGAAATAGAATGCGCGCTCCCGAGGCCCCGAACCGCACCGCACCGCACCCCACGATGCCGCCCATGAACATCGAACAAGCCCGCTTCAACATGATCGAGCAGCAGATCCGTCCCTGGGACGTGCTCGACCAAGACGTGCTCTCGCTGCTGGCCCTGGTGAAACGCGAGGACTTCTGCCCGCCGACGTACCGGTCGCTCGCCTTCGTCGACACCGAGGTGCCGCTGCCCGGCGGCGCGGGTGGCGAATGCATGCTCGCGCCCAAGGTCGAGGCGCGCCTGCTGCAGGAGCTGCATGTGCAAAAGCACGAGCAGGTGCTCGAGGTCGGCGCCGGCTCGGGCTACATGGCGGCACTGCTGGCGCGCAGGGCGCAGCACGTGGTGACGCTCGAGATCGACGCGGACCTGGCGCGCTTTGCCGCCGCGAACCTGCGGCACGCCTGGGTCATGAACGCCGAAGTGCGCCACGCCAGCGGCGCGCGCGGCCTGGTCGAGGAGGCACCTTTCGATGCGATCGTGCTGTCAGGGTCGGTAGCGGAAGTTCCCGCCGCGCTGCTGTCGCAACTCAAGCTCGGCGGCCGGCTGGTGGCCATCGTCGGCCAGTTGCCGATCATGCGCGCCGTGCTCACCACGCGCAGCGGCGAACACGCGTACTCGAGCGTCGACCTGTTCGACACCGTGGCGCCGCGCCTGGCGGGTTTCGACGAACCGAGCCGGTTCTGTTTCTAAGGCACCCTTCGAGGATCGTTCCATGCTGCTTGCGCGCCTTTCTCCGCTTGTGTTGGCACTGGGCCTGAGCGGCTTCACCCATGGCGGCGCCCTCGCGCAGAGCCTGCCCGAGCTGTATGAAGCGGCACGCGGTTACGACGCGACGTACCAGTCCGCCAAGGCCCAGGTCGAGGCAGCAAGGTTCCGCGCGGCGCAGGCCGATGCGCGGCTACTGCCGAACGTCGGCCTGACGGCCGGCGCATCGCAAACCGAAACGAGCTCGCCCACCCCTCCGAGCGGCAGCAACGACCGGCGCGGACTCACCACCTTGCAGGGCGGCGTGAGGGCGACTCAGCCTCTCTACAACCCGGGCTACTCGGTGCAGATCGAACAAGCCCGGCGGTCCTACGAGCTGACGCTGTCGGACCTGGAAAGTGCCGAACAAGACTTGATCGTTCGGATTGCCCAGGCCTACTTCGACGTGCTGGCCGCGCAAGACACGCTGACGACCGCACAGGCGAACAAACGCGCGATCAGCGAGCAGCTCGCCTCGGCCAAGCGCAATTTCGAGGTCGGCACCGCGACGATCACCGACACCCGCGAAGCGCAGGCCCGTTTCGACCTCGCCGGCGCGCAGGAACTCGCCGCCGAGAACGATTTGCAGTCCAAGCGCATCACGCTCGATGTCGTGGTGGGGCGCAACAACCTCAAGCCGCTGCCCCTGGCCGCGCCGGTGGCCCTGCCCGCCGTCGCGCCGGCCGACGTGAACGCGTGGGTCAACGGCGCCGAAGAGCAACACCCCGCATTGCGCAAGGCTCGTCTGGCGCTGGAGATCGCGACGCTGGACACGGCAAAGGCGCGCGCCGATGACGGACCGACGCTGGACGTGGCAGGCACTGTGGGCGCGAGCCGCAACACCGGTTCCGGCGCGATTCCCGCGCCGGGAAATTCACTGCAGGGCAAGCTCGAAATCCTGTTTGCGATGCCGCTCTACAGTGGCGGCGCCTTGCAAAACAAGGTGAAAGAAACACTGGCGCTCGAAGAGAAGTCGCGCAACGACCTCGAGGCCGCGCGCCGCACCGTGGCGCAGACGACCCGCGTCGCGTACTTCGGCTTGCAGTCGTTGCACGCGCAGGTGAAGGCGCTCGAAGCCGCCGAGTCGTCGAGCCAGCTTGCGCTGGAAGCGACCCAGCTCGGCTACAAGGTCGGCGTGCGCGTCAACCTCGACGTGCTGAACGCGCAGACGCAACTGTTCACGACGAAGCGCGACCTCGCCAAGGCGCGCTACGACGTCGTGTTGAACGGCTTGAAGCTGCGCCAGGCCTCGGGGCGACTTCGGCCCGAAGACGTGGCGTCGGTCGACCGGCTGTTCCGCAAGTAGCCACTTCAGCGCTGTTTCACTCGGTTCGTGGCAGCGCGCAGCGAACCACGCGTCGGCACACCCGGCGCAACAGCGCAACACACCCCTGAGCAAGGGGAGGCGCGGGGGCACGCAAACGCGACGCAATTCACGGCACGCCTGCCGAGAACCGTCCCTCACACGCGGGGATCGGCCGGCACTGCCATGCCTGCTTGCATAAGATCGCCTCCGGTCAGTTCCCCACACTTTCGCCTCACTCAATTCCGCTGTTCGGCTTTCAACAAGCCTGTTCGTGGCGGCAGGAAACGGATTCGATGAACAAGGGCACGCTTGCGCAAGACAACAAGGCAATCCGCCGAGCCGGCCGGAACACCCGGCACCGCCCATGGATCGAACTGCCGACCTTGGCACTGGCACTGGCATCGGCGTTGGGCAGCTTCGGCGGGACAGCGCGCGCTCAGGCGGTGACGAGCCCGGTCTCACCCACCACAGCACCTTCATCGACGCGAGACGGCCCCGTCGCCGGCGCGGCGCTGCAAACCTCGAACCTCGGCGAGGCGCAGATCGAGTCGCTGCTCAAGATGGTGCAAGACACACAACAGCCCAACCGCGGCTTGCCGATCGACATCTTTCGCGAGCGGATATTGAA
>JANOLA010000715.1:0-3721 GCA_031419535.1 Burkholderiales bacterium
GACGCGTCGTCGCCGACATCAGCACGGAAGGGCCGGCCATCCCGGCGCCGCCCGCCGAGAGCACGCCGATCGCGAAGATCAGCCCGGCGGTCGTTGTCATGAACGGAATCAACGCCGTGCCGATCGCGACGAGCGAGACGCCCACCAGCAACACGCGGCCGGCGCCGTAGCGGTCGGCCACGATGCCGGCGAACGGCTGCGTCAAGCCCCACCACAGTTGCCCGAAGCCGAACGCCAGGCTGATGCTCGCCAGGCCGAGGCCTGTGGACGTGTTCAGCGTGTTCAGGAACAGCCCCATCGACTGGCGCGCGCCCATCGTCAGCGCAAAGGTGCCGCCGGCGGCGAGCAGCACCAGCATCCAGCCCACGCGGCGCGGCGTGGCCGCGGCGGCAAGGTTCATTCGGGTCTCCTTGGGTCGGCCCCGCTCTGTGCCAACCGGCTTTCGGCTCGACGCGTGATGGGCTGCTGCGATTGTGGCGACAATCCACGCCTTCGCAATTCGGGAACTGAGAATGTCCATGCCCAGCGACCCGGCCGCCGTGCTTGCGCAGTGGCGCGCCGATGCGCAGCGCTTGCTCGAACGCGCCGCTCCGATCGGTGTGGCGCGCCCCGATCAAGTGGCCGGCAAGACCGGCGTCGAAGTCTTCAACGCCATGCTCGCCGGCGAGCTGCCGCGCGCGCCGATCGGCGACACGCTGGACTTCATCCTGGTCGAGGCCGAACCTGGCCGCGCCGTGTTCCAGGGCAGTCCCTTGCCGCGCCACTACAACCCGCTCGGCACGGTGCATGGCGGCTGGTTCGCAACGCTGCTCGACTCGGCCGTCGGCTGCGCGGTGCATGCCTCGCTGCCCGCGGGCAAGAGCTACACAACCGCGGAACTGAAGATCAACATCGTGCGCCCACTCACCGACAAGGTGCCGCTCGTCCGCGCCGAAGGCAAGGTCATCCACATGGGGACGAGAATGGCCACCGCCGAGGGCCGCATGACCGGCCCGGACGGCAAGCTGTACGCTCACGCTTCCACCACCTGCTTCATCTTCGACACCCCATGAGACTTCTTCATACGATGCTGCGCGTCGGCGACTTGCAGCGCTCGATCGACTTCTACACCCGCGTGATGGGCATGAAGTTGCTGCGCAAGAGCGACCGGCCGGACCAGAAATACACGCTCGCGTTCGTCGGCTACGGCAACAATCCCGAGCACGCCGAGATCGAGCTGACCTACAACTACGGCGTCGACAAATACGATCTCGGCAGCGCCTACGGCCACATCGCGATCGAAGTGCCCGACGCCTACGCCGCGTGCGAGAAGATCCGCGCAGGCGGCGGCGCGGTGACGCGCGAGGCCGGCCCGGTGAAGGGCGGCACGACGGTGATCGCGTTCGTCACGGACCCGGATGGCTACAAGGTCGAGTTGATCGAACGCAAGACGCATTGACCGCGCGCCAGGTTCGCGCGTGCTTGCCATGAAGCTTTGGCTTACCACGGCATTGGCCTCGGCGGCGCTGTTCGGCGGCTGCGCTTCGTATCTGCCGCCCGGCGCGAAGGCCGACCTGCAAGTCTTCGCGCCGGCCGACATTGCCGCAGGTTTCGCCATCCAACCGAGCGCGCCGTTTCCGGCGAGCATTGCCGCGGTTCGGGTGCAGGCGCCGGCTTACACGAACCACTACCTGGATTCGAACGGCGGCAAGGTCGGCGCCGGCCGCTACTCGGTGATCGTGACCCGCGAAGTGGAAATGGAGCATCACTTCGAGCAGGTCGCCAAGCTCGCTCAGGTGGCGGGCGTCACCGGCATCAACCGCATGCTGCTGCCGGACCGGTTCGACAGCGACCGCGAGATTCGAGCCGCTGCGTCGAGGCTGCAAGCCGACCTCGTGTTTCTCTACACCTTCGACACTGTTTTCTTCGAATCCGACGCTGCGCGCCCGCTGACTGTGATCACACTGGGCCTGGCGCCGACGCGCAGAATCGTGGCGAGCACCACCGTGTCGGCGCTGCTGCTCGACACCCGCACCGGCTACGTCTACGCCACTTACGAAGTGACGGTGCGCAAGGAGGCGGTTGCCTCATCGTGGGGCAGCCGCGACACCGCGGACCGCAGCCGCCGCGACAACGAGCGCGAGGCGTCCGGCCGCTTGATCGACGACGTGGCCGGCTCCTGGCCGAAGCTGCTCGAGCGCCACCTCAAGAAGAGTCCCTAGACAAGAGCATGGGCGCCGCATCTGGCAAACCCGCATTGCACGCGGGTGACCGCTGAAGTACCTTGCCCGCACCCGCCGGCAACGGCACAAGGAGCGATTGATGACGATGCTGAAGCGGACCCTGGGCTTTGCAACCCTCACGACACTCACACTCGCGGCGAGCCTGGCTTTCGCGCAAGCCAAGGAAATCAAGATCGGCGTGATCTACGACCTCACCGGGGCGTTCGCTGCCGGTGGCTCGAACGCGGCGAACCTGGGCACCAAATACGCGATCGACATGATCAACGAGCGCGGCGGCGTTGAGGGTTACCGCATCAAGCCCTTCTATGCAGACGCGCAGAGCAAGGCCGACGTCGCGATCAATGAGACCGAACGGCTGCTGAACCAGGAAAACGTCGACATGATCATGGGCGTGTTCTCCAGCGCCCATTGCGTGCCGATGGCGCAGAAGGTCGACGCGGTGAAGAAGTTCATGTGGGCCAACGTCTGCGTCGCCTCGGCCGTGCTGAAAGACAAGAAGCTGCAGTACGTGTTCCGCGCTCAGGTCCACTCCGACCAGTTCGGCGAGGCCTCGTGCACCTTCCTCAATGAACAGTCCAAGGCGCGGCTCGGCAAGGACCCGAAGGACCTGAAGGTCGCGATCATTTACGAAGACGGCCCCTATGGCAGCGGCGTGGCCTCGGGCAACGACAGCGCGTGCAAAGGCCTGGGCATGCAGGTGGTGCTGAAGGAGGGCTACGCTTCCACCTCGCCGGATCTGTCGCCGCTGGTGACCAAGCTCAAGCGCGCCCGGCCCGACGTGATTTTGCACACCGGCTACAACCCGGACATCACCCTCTTCCTGCGCCAGTCCAAGGAGCAGGCGCTGAAGTGGTCGGCGCTGATCGGCCACGGCGCCGGCTACGGCCAGTTCGACAAACTGTTCGCGACCTTCAAGGAAGATGCCAACTTCATCTACAACGTCGACCCGGTGGCGGCGCAACTGCTGAACCCCGCGTCGCTGGCGCCGGGCCTCGGCGACGTGACGAAGGAAATGATCCGCCGCTACAAGGCCGACGTGAAGGGCGACGAAGTGCCACCGCATCTGTCGATGGGCTTCAACCAGTCGTGGATCTTCTTCACCGACGTGCTGCCGCGCGCGATCAAGAAGTACGGCGGCATCGACCCCGAGGCGCTGCGCAAGGCGGCGTTGGACACCGACATTCCCGTGGGCGGCACGATCCAGGGCTACGGCGTCAAGTTCAACCCGCCCGGCCACGCCATGGCGGGCCAGAACGCGCGCTCATCGCCGGTGGTGATGCAGTACAACGCGAACGACACCTACATCGTGTGGCCGACGCCGATCAAGACCAAGGAGCCGGTGCTGCCGCTGCCCAAGGGCCATGGCTACGCGCCTTGATGACGGTACGGGCCATCCGATTGACTGCCCTTCTCCCTCTCCCGCTTGCGGGAGAGCAACTGTGTTCAAAGTCAAGCACTTTTTGAGGTCTGAAGATGTCGTGTGGGGTCCCACATCGTTT
>JANOLA010000716.1:0-1516 GCA_031419535.1 Burkholderiales bacterium
ATCAAGCGCTACAACGCCGCCGGCGGCGTGATCGGCGAGCACCGCTTCATCGGCCTGTTCACCTCCACCGCGTACAGCGCGAGGGTTTCGGAAACGCCGCTGCTGCGCGGCAAGGTCGAAGCCATCACCGCGCGCGCCGGCCTGCCGCCCGGCGGCCACCTGGCCAAAGGGCTGCACCACATTCTGGAAACCTATCCGCGCGACGACCTGTTCCAGATTTCCGACGACGACTTGCAAGACACCGCGATGGGCATCCTGGCCCTGGGCGAACGCCAGCGCCTGCGCCTGTTCGCGTGCCGCGACCCGTTCGAGCGCTTCGTCTCGTGCCTCGTCTACGTGCCACGCGAAGCGTATTCGACCGACTTGCGCATCAAGTTCCAGCGCATCCTGACGCAGGCGTACCAGGGCAGCGGTGCCGACTTCGACGTGCAGTTGAGCGACGCGATCCTCGCGCGCATTCACCTCACGGTGCGCACGACGCCGGGCGAGATTCCCGAGGTGGACCGCAAGGCGCTGGAGGCGCAACTCGCCGCCGCGGCGCGGCGCTGGGATGAAGACCTGCGCGACGCGCTGATCGAGGCCGAAGGCGAAGGCCGCGGCCTGGAACTCTTCAAGCGCTGGGGTGCCGGCTTTCCGCTCAGTTACCGCGAACGTTTGAGCGCGCGCGCGGCCGTGCCCGACGTGTTGAAGATCGCCGGACTGAGCGCCGAGCAAGCGCTGGCGCTGGCCCTGTACCGGCCGCTCGGCGCCGAGCCCGGGCGCCTGGGCTTCAAGTTCTATCGCCTGGGTGGCTCCGTCGTGCTGTCCGACAGCCTGCCGATGCTCGAGCACATGGGCGTGCGCGTGCTGGGCGAACACAACTACCGCGTCGCAAGCAGCGGCGACATCGCGATCTCGCTGCACGACTTCGAATTGCAAGCCACGCTGACCGACGACCTCGAGCCCGAGACGCTGGCGCGCCATTTCGAGGACTGCTTTGCGCGCGTGTTTCGCGGCGAGGTCGAGAACGATGACCTGAACCGGCTGGTGCTGCGCGCTGGCCTCGCGGCCGACGACATCGTGGTGCTGCGCGCCTACGCCAAGTACCTGAAGCAGATCGGCTTTGCGCTGTCGCAGGCGGCGATCGAGGCGACGCTGGCCGCGCACCCGCGCATCGCACGCATGCTGGTGGGCCTGTTCAAGCTGCGCTTCGATCCGCAGGCGCACGACGCGGCGGGCGCTACCGCGCAAGTCAACGCCATCGAGCAGGCGCTGGAGAAAGTAAGCAACCTGCAAGAAGACCGCGTGCTGCGCCAGTTGCTCGCGCTGATTCGCGTGACGCTGCGCACCAACTGCTGGCGCACGGGAATCGGCCACTCGGGTGCGCCGGGCCCGCGCCGCGGCTTCCTGAGTTTCAAGCTCGACTCGGCCCTGGTGCCGGGCCTGCCCGAGCCGCGCCCGCTCGTCGAGATCTGGGTCTATTCACCGCGCTTCGAAGGCATTCACTTGCGCGGCGGCAAGGTGGCGCGCGGCGGGC
>JANOLA010000717.1:0-3705 GCA_031419535.1 Burkholderiales bacterium
GTGCGCGGAGGCGCTGAAGCCGGGGAGGAAATCGCCCTTGACAGGCTCCAGGATCGTACCCAATCCATTTACGTTGTTGCCGTCGTTGATCCCGAAGTCGCCGCCCCAGCCCCAGCCGTCACGCTTGATGAACAGTACCCGTGGGTAAGGGGGCGTCGTAAAGAGGAATCCTGCGTCCGTCGGGGTGAATGGAAAAGAGGAGCCGCATCCCGTGAAGTCGCCCGTCGCCCAGCCCGTGCCGGAAGTACGACTCGGGCAGAGCACATACCGCTCTGGTTCACCTGCCGAAGGTACGCCTACTCCATACTGATACAGGCTTCCGCTGTTCGTATAGAAGAGGTCGTTGACATCCGGATCGTCACCGGCCTTGGCATAAGTGATGTGGGTGAAGCCATTCGCAGGTTGCGGATTCGGTACGCAGCCCTTGCGCACTTTTCCAGCAGGAAATGTAGGGAGAAGAGCCTCTGCGAGCGCCCCTGCGCAATTGTTCGTGTACACCATGGTGTCTGAATCACCAAGGTAGTACGGCTGCAGGTTGTACAGCTTTCGGTTCGTTGTCGCAAAGGTCGACAAGCCCCAGTTGAACGAATCGATGTTGGCGGCGAGCACACTCTTTAACACGCCACGCGCGATGTTGCTGCGCGTCTCCGAGTTGTCGCCGGAAATGATCGTCCCGCTCATCGTCGCGTCCATCGACTGCGAGTTGTCGAGGATGACCATCAGGTTCGGCTTGACCGACGGCGCCAGGAACAACGGAACATTCGAGAGGCTGAACGGTTCGGCGGCGATGGCCTGCCCAGGCTGGGCGAGCGCAGCGGCCAGCGCGATGCCTGCGATTCGAGAAAGCTCGTTCATCTCTGTTTCCTTCATCGCACCGTGAACATCGACTGCAGAATGACGACCGTTTCTTCACGCGCGCCAAGCGCGCGAGCCGTGATCCGATAGCCGAAGCCGGGCGGACGGCCCCTGCCCTTGACGCAGGTCTCGCCGGGTGGGCACTCGAGCTCGCCCACCCTCTCCACGACATAGCGCGCCGGGGCGCTCACGCCGGGAAAATCCGCGGCCACGCGCGACTGCGTCGCCCAATCGAAGCCCACCACTTGCTCCACCGACAACGAGCTCGCCGGATTTCGCTGCGACGGTGGAATGCACAGCCCGTTGTTGCAGGGATCGGCGAGGCCGGGAAACGCGGTTGCGTTGATGTTCGAGGTGGCAACGAATTTTTCAGCGTCGCGCAGCGCAGCCTCGGCGGCCTGGAGCGCGAGGTCGCGGTCTTTCGTGTTGCCGATGGTGCGCTCCTGCATCACGTTGACGCTCAGAACCGAGACGCCCAGCATCAGCGCCGCCACCATGAACAACAGCGTCGTCACCAGCGACAGGCCGCGCTGCCTATGTGCCTGGAAACGATGGTGTTGCTTGCTCATGGCGCACCATTGCGCAGCGCAACCACTTCGGTCAATACAGTGCGCAGGCGTCGATCGCCGGCCGTGACGGCGCTGCCGGCGAATTGGTAGGTCTGAGCCTTGTGCGCCATGCGGTCTTCGGCGGTGGCGGCGACAAACTGAACACGGGCGCTGAGAACCTTGTCCCACTCGGCCACCAGGTCACCCAGGTCCGATGCCTTGACGTACCGGCCGACGTTCATTTCAGGATCGGCAACGTTGGTATCGATTCCGAAGCTCACCCGAAGTTGATCGATTCCGCCCGCAACCTCTTCGGGCACTAATGCGCCGCCATCGGGCGCCGGCACGGACAGGCGCCACAACGAGTTGGTGCCGGGGCGACTCTGGCTTGCGGCCACGTAGTAGTGACGCGTTTGCATGCGGTAGACGATGGCATCTTTTGCGAATGGCGGCCGCTTCTTGTCGTCGTAGAGTTGCGCGACGCTGTTCCCCGGTGTCAGCACGCCCGTGGCGTGGTCCAGAACACCGGTCGCCGAAGGATTGGCGGCGGTCACTTGAAAAAGCGTCACCGATATGCAGTCCGACATCGCGAGCACGTCGCCCTGCTTGATGGTGTTTCCCGGTGCCGACGCGGCGAGCTCGGGGGAGTCTGTCGGAGTTTCCATGCGCTTGATGACGCCCATCGCCACGTTGTCGGCCGGAACACGCACCGAGATCACGTCGCTGTTGGTCAAGGGGGGGAATGCAGCCGAAGCCGCTTCCAAGGCATCGGGCAACGCCGGGTCATGGGCCGCGCCGGTACCGGTGAATCCACGCACGCCGGTGTTGCCCAGCGTGATGAATCCGGAATCAATGCCGCCATTGAGTGCGACGGAAGGCGCGAGCTCCAGGCGCTGCTTGAGGGTGCGGCAACCGGCGAACCCCGCAGCGCGCAAGTCGGTGTGCAGAGTCTCGGTGGCAAGCCGTGCGTTTTCTGTCATGCGCGTGCTCGACGAATTGACGACGTTGCGCGTGCGCGTGCTGACGAAAGTGGAGATCGCGATGGTCGCGACGAACAGGCCGACCGCCAGGCCGACCATCAGTTCCGGCAACGTCATGCCGCGCGGCTGCATCACATGAACGAGTGTGCGCTTCATGGCCGGATCGCCGTCACGAACCTGGTTGTTTCGATGTTGTCGGTCCACCAAATCTTCACCGCGATCACGTCGCCGTCGCCATCGCACGCCGGTACGGCCGCGGTACCGTCGTTGGGCGTACTGTCTACGCACACCTTGCCGGTGCCCGCCGGGAGTGCTGCAACGTCGGCCAGCCACTCGCCCATGTCGGCTGCTGCGAGTTGTGCAGGCGTGCAGCCGCTGCTCAGGCAACTGGTTGAGCCTGCCACCGGGTCGTCATACCCACCGTCGTTGAAACCCGTGCGATTGGCGCGTATCCGGTCCGTCATCTGGTAGCCCAGCAGCGTCGCCTTCTGGCGAGACTGCGCGCTGTTGGCCAGCGACATCCCTGCCGTTTGCATGCGCGCCGCGCCGACGAACCCGACCGAGGCGACGACCACCGCGACCAGCGCTTCGAGCAGCGCGTAGCCTGCGGCACCGCGGCGTGCCATCGACCGTTTGGACTTCATATGCATGATTCGCCCTCCACCACGTCGGCAATGCCAATCGGCTCGAGCCTGACGCTGTAGCCCTTTTTGACGCCCGGCTTGCCGCACAACTGGAAATTGATCGTGGTCGCCGGAGACAGAAACCCACGTCCGGTGAACGCGGCAAACGTGACGCCCCCGGTCGATGAGAACTTGACGTCCCCTTGCAGCGGCGGGTACTCGCGGATCAGCAACTCACCTGCGTCGAACTCGTTGTTCCCATTGGTGTCCGCGAAGACGCGCCAACCACCGTTGAACTCCGCACCGGCCACTGGGGTGGCGGCGAGCAGCACGACGTTGCTGCCACGTTTGGTGGCCTCGCTGCGGGCCAGCGTGAGCGCGGAAATGAACTCACTCTGCGAAGCGCGCAGGCGGCTGCTGTTGACAAAACCGGACAGTCCAGGGACGGCGATGGCCAGCAACACGGCCGCAACGACCAAGGTGACCAGCAGCTCGAAAAGCGTGAAACCACCCGTGCGACAAAACTGTTGCCGCCTGGGTGCACCCGCCTCGATTCGAAAATCCCCGCTCAGCATCGACCGACTCCTGCAATTTCCGCAGTCATCGCAGCCAGTTCACACCGGGTTCGAAACCGGTGCGGGGCCGTGAAAACTACGTTCGGTTGCATTGTGCCGACCCCTGCAGGGGCGTGCCGTCGGT
>JANOLA010000718.1:0-4480 GCA_031419535.1 Burkholderiales bacterium
GCCACCCGCTCGCCCGCATGCAGTTCGTCCAGCGACTTGCCCGAGAGTTTGCCGTAGCCGGGAAACTTGCGCACCGCAAAGTTCACGTCGCCATCTGGCGCGCGGTACGCCAGGCCGTTGCGCTCGAGGGCCGCGATGATCTCCAGCATCTGCGGCACATGCTCGGTGGCGCGTGGCTCAAAGCTGGGCCGCTCGATGCCCAGCGCATCGATGTCCTGGTGCATCGCCGCCGTCATCTCGTCGGTCAACTGGCGGATGGGAATGCCACGCTCCAGCGCGCGCTTGATGATTTTGTCTTCGATGTCGGTGATGTTGCGCACGTAGGTCACGCGGTAGCCCGAGCAGCGCAGCCACCGGTAGATGACATCGAAGGCCATCAGGAAGCGCGCATGGCCGACGTGGCACAGATCGTAGATCGTCATGCCGCACACGTACATGCCCACCTGACCCGGCGTGATGGGCGTAAAAACTTCGACGCGGCGCGACAGCGTGTTGTGGATGCGTAGGGCCATGGACCAGCGAGGAAGCGGAAGCGGCGGCGTAGAATCGATTCAGTATACCGGTGGCATTTCAGCGCGAATCGACGATGTTTTTGCAAGCTTTGGCCGCGCCGCCCGGCGCCCGCGCCGTGCCACGTGCCAAGCACAATCAACACTTCCGCCTTGTCAGATTGCTGCAAATCGGCGGATTGCTGGTCGCTTCCGGTCCGCTGTTTGCCACCGTTGAAGAGGCCGCCGAGGTGTCGCGTCTGCACCGCTCCGGCAGCAGCGTGGAAGCGGTGCAACTCGCCGACAAGATTCTCGCCACTCGCCCCAAGGACGCGCAGATGCGGTTCCTGAAAGGCGTGGTCCTGGCCGAGAGCCAGCGCGCCGCGGAAGCGGTGGAGGTGTTTCAGGGACTGACGGAAGACTTTCCAGAGTTGGCCGAGCCCTACAA
Organism: Burkholderiales bacterium; assembly: GCA_031419535.1. Classification (GTDB taxonomy): domain Bacteria; phylum Pseudomonadota; class Gammaproteobacteria; order Burkholderiales; family Burkholderiaceae_C; genus JAEMQF01. The sequence goes on from JANOLA010000718.1 coordinate 937, forward strand.
CAATCTGGCTGCGCTGCACGCCGGGCGCGGCGACTACGAGCGCGCGCGCGTGGCGCTGGAACAAGCCCTGCGCAGCAACCCGGGCTACGCCACGGCCCATGAAAATCTGGGAGACGTGCACGGCATGCTCGCGAGCCGGGCCTATGCGCGAGCCCTGACACTCGACCCGTCGAACGAACGACTGCCCGGCAAACTCGCCTTGGTGCGAGAGTTGTTCAGTGCCAAGCGCGCCCCCGCAACACCGGCGAAGCCGCAGTAGTTGCGCCGCCGCCGATTCCAATCCATCCCATCCCATCCCATCCCACCACAAGGAGTGACCCGACCCATGATTCGAAGCTTCGCACGCGCCCTGGCCGGGGCCGCACTGATTGCCGCCGCCGCGGCCGCCGCACCCGCCTTTGCCCAGAAGGTCAAGCTCACGACAACGATGGGCGACATCGTGATCGAGCTCGACGCCGCGAAAGCGCCGAAGTCCGCGGCGAACTTTCTCCAGTACGCCAAGGACGGTCATTTCAACGGAACGATCTTTCACCGCGTGATCGACAACTTCATGGTCCAGGGCGGCGGCATGCTGCCCGACATGACCCAAAAGCCGACGCGCGCGCCGATTCCGCTCGAAAGCAAGAACGGCTTGCTGAATGTGCGCGGCACAGTGGCCATGGCGCGCACCGGCGACCCGAACTCCGCGACCGCGCAGTTCTTCATCAACCTCAAGGACAATGGATTTCTGAACGCGAGTGAGTCGCGCGACGGCAACGGCTACGCCGTGTTCGGCAAAGTGATCGCGGGCATGGACGTCGTCGACAAGATTCGCGCAGTGCCCACCGCCAACAAGGGCCCGCACCAAAACGTGCCGGTCGAGCCCGTGCTCATCAAACAAGCAAGCCTGGAGCCCTGAAATGAATCAGCAAGTCGAACTGCAAACGAGCCTGGGCACCGTCAAGGTCGAGCTTGACGTGGCGCGCGCGCCGGAGTCGGCGAAGAATTTTCTTGCCTATCTGGACGCGGGCCACTACGACGGAACGGTGTTCCACCGCGTCATCAAGGGCTTCATGATCCAGGGTGGCGGTTTCGAAGTCGGCATGAAACAAAAGCCGACGCGCGAGCCGCTGAAGAACGAGGCGAACAACGGCGTGAAAAACGACAAGTACACGCTGGCGATGGCGCGCACCTCGGCGCCTCACTCGGCCACGGCGCAGTTCTTCATCAACACCACCGACAACGCCTTCCTCAACTTCAAGTCGGAGAGCGCACAGGGCTGGGGCTATGCCGTGTTCGCCAAGGTCATCGGTGGCAACGACGTGGTTGATGCGATCGAGAGTGTCGGCACCACCCGGCGCGGTGGCCATGACGACGTTCCGGTCGAAGACGTCGTGATCCTCAGCGCGAAGCGGATTTCCTAGCGCCGTGGATTCATCCCGGCCCACCCGCATCGGTGAGTGGGCCGCCCCGGCCTCTTGGCGCAGCATCGAATTCATCAGCGATCTGCATCTCTCGCCGCAAACACCGAAAACGTTTGCCGCGTGGGAACGCTACCTCGGCAGCACGCAGGCCAGCGCGGTTTTCATCCTTGGCGACTTGTTCGAGTCGTGGGTCGGTGACGATTCGCGCTTCGCCCCATTCGAGTCCCTTTGCGTGGGCATTCTTGAGCGTGCGTCGAAGACCGCCTCGTTGGCCTTCATGGTGGGCAACCGCGACTTCCTGATCGGCCCGGCAATGTGCGAAGCCTGCCGCATGCAACCACTTTCGGACCCGACACTCTTGCTGGCGTTCGGCCAGCGCATTTTGCTGACGCACGGCGATGAGCTGTGCCTGGAAGATGCGGAGTACCAGAAATTTCGCGCCATGGTGCGAAGTGCCGAGTGGCAATCCGCTCTGCTGGCGCGGCCGCTTGCACAGCGTCGCGAACTGGCGCGCGAAATGCGCGCCGCCAGCGTGTTGCACCAAGCGCAGCGCGGCCGCCTTGAAGAGTGGGCCGACATCGACTTCTCCACCGCGATCGACTGGCTGGCTCAAACCGGCGCGACCACGCTGATTCACGGCCACACCCACCGGCCGGGCACGGGCCTGCTCGGGCCCGGCCATGCCCGGCATGTGCTGAGCGACTGGGATTTCGACGATGCGCAGGCGCCGCGCGCCGAAGTGCTGCGCCTGGACGCCACAGGCCTGACGCGGCACAGCTTCAGCTGAAGATGCGCAGCTGGTGGAAAGCCTGGCAGCAGGCGCGACGCGACCGCGTGCTGCGCAAGCGTGCCATTCCCGAACCGCTGTGGCAGTTGACGTTGCTGCGCTACCCGTTCCTCGCCGCCCTCGATCCCGGTGCGGCGGTCGAGCTGCGTGAACTGGCCACGCTGTTCCTGAACGAAAAAGAGTTTCACGGTGCCGGCGGCCTGGAAGTGAGCGACGAGATGGCGGTTGCGATCGCCGCGCAGGCCTGCCTGCCGATTCTGCGGCTCGGCTTGCACTGGTACGACGCATTCAAGGGCATCGTCGTGCACGCCGATGCGGTGACGGCGCAGCGCGAGCATGTCGATGAAGACGGCGTCGTGCACGAGTACGAAGAGGAGCTGAGCGGCGAAGCGATGGAAGGCGGCCCGTTGATGCTCTCGTGGCGCGACGTGCAGAGCAGCGGCGAATCGGCGCAGTGGGGCTACAACGTCGCGATTCACGAGTTCGCCCACGTTCTCGACATGCGCGACGGCGTGGCCGACGGCGTGCCGCCTCTGCCGGACCGCCACGCGCGCCAGCGCTGGTTGGCGGTTCTCGACGCCGAATACGAGGCGTTCTGCGGTTGCGTCGACGGGGAAGTCGACACCGTGCTCGACCCCTACGGTGCGCAATCTCCCGACGAATTCTTTGCCGTGGCCAGCGAAGCGTTCTTCACCGTGCCGCAACAGGCACGCGAGGCGCATCCGCGGCTCTACGAATTGCTCGCGGAGTTCTACTGCCAAGACCCTGCGAGCGCTGCGCAATGAGGCGCGCCGGCACGAGGCCGGCGCGGATTCAAACGGGGTGGCCCTTAGGGCCCCTTAGGGCCCGACAGGGAGCGAGACTCAGGCCGTCGCCGGCTCGGCCTTGGGCTTGTCGCTCTTCTTGTTCGGCGTGATGTCGAGAATCGGCTTGCCGTCGGCATCGGCATCGACTGTCAGGCGCCCGCCGTCGACCAGCTGACCAAACAGCAGTTCGTCGGCCAGGGCACGCCGAATCGTGTCTTGGATCAGGCGCTGCATCGGGCGCGCGCCCATCAGCGGATCGAACCCCTTCTTCGCCAGATGCTTGCGCAGGCTGTCGGTGAAGGTGACTTCGACCTTCTTCTCGTTGAGCTGGGTTTCGAGCTGGAGCAGGAACTTGTCGACCACGCGCAGGATGATTTCTTCATCGAGTGCGCGGAAGCTGACGATCGCGTCCAGCCGATTCCGGAACTCCGGCGTGAACATGCGCTTGATGTCGACCATTTCGTCGCCCTGCTGGTGCGCCGTGGTGAAACCGATCGTCGCCTTGTTCATCGCCTCGGCGCCGGCATTCGTTGTCATGATGACGATGA
>JANOLA010000719.1:0-2869 GCA_031419535.1 Burkholderiales bacterium
CAGAGCTTTCAGCTGCTCGGCAATTTGACGGCACTCGAGAATGTGATGCTCGCGCTCGAGCTGCAAGGCCGCCGCGACGCGCGCGCTCTCGCGAGCGAAATGCTCGCTCGCGTGGGCTTGCGCGAGAGGCTCGGCCACTACCCGAAAGTGCTGTCGGGGGGAGAGCAGCAGCGGGTTGCTCTCGCGCGCGCCTTCGTGGTCCGCCCGGCGGTGCTGCTGGCCGACGAGCCCACCGGCAGCCTCGATTTCGCCACCGGCGAAACCGTGATGGAGCTGATGTTCGAGCTGAACCGCGAAGTCGGCACGACGCTGGTGCTGGTGACGCACGATGCGGCGATTGCATCGCGCTGCGACCGCCAGTTGCGCATCGAGGCAGGAAGGGTCGAACTCGGCGGCGCCCGCTTGTAGGCGGGCGCCGCGAAAATCAGTTCGCGAACTTGTAGTCGGTCTTCGACTTCGCGCGGATGTCGTCGCGGAATTTCGCCATCTTCGTCTGGTTCAAGCGCTGCTGAATCTGCGGCTTGACTTCTTCGATCGGCGGGAACTTCGCTTCGCGCGTGTCTTCGAGCTTGATGATGTGAAAGCCGAACTGCGACTTCACGGGGGCCTCGGTCATCTCGCCCTTTTTCAGCTTGAGCAGCGCCTGCGAAAACTCAGGAACGTACGAACCCGGGTTCGCAAAATCGAGGTCGCCGCCCCTCTCACCTGACCCCGGGTCCTTGGAGTTTTTCTTCGCCAGTTCCTCGAAGCTCGCGCCGCCCTTGATCTGCGTGATCAGCGCTTTCGCCTCGTCTTCTTTCTCGACCAGGATGTGGCGCGCGCGGTACTCGGTGCCGCTGGCCTGGCCTTTGAACTTGTCGTACTCGGCCTGGATTTCAGCGTCGGTGACGGGGTTCTTCTTGTTGAAGTCGTTGAACAGCTCGCGGATCAGAATCGTCTGGCGTGCCAGCTCCATCTGCGTCTTGTACTCCGCGCTCTGTGCCATGCCGCGCTTTTCGGCTTCTTGCATGAACATCTCGCGCAGCACGACTTCGTCGCGCACCTGGGTCTCCAACTCCGGCGTTTTTTGCTGGCCGCCTTGGCGCGTGGCCTGCGTCATCAGCGCGTCGAAGCGCGACTTGGGCACCGGCTTGCCGTTGACCGTGGTGATGTTCTGCGCCAGCACGGCCAGCGGCAGCACCAACGTCGAACAAAGGGCGAGCATGGATGCGCACGTGGCGAGGCGATTCAACTTCATGGGCGGGGGGCCTTTCAAACGGGGAGGGGAGGAGGTGCGCCGCGACTCGAATGCGGCGCCGTCTGGCGTCAGGTTTCGCCGGGCGCGCGAGCGTCAATGGCGAGGGCGTGAATCCCCTGAGGGGCCAGCGGACCGAGGCAATCATATACGAGGCGGTGCCGCTTCAGCCTCGTCAGCCCGTGGAATTGCTCGGCAACGATTCGCACATGGAAGTGCCGGCCTTCGCGGGCGCCGGCATGGCCCGCGTGCAGGTGGCTGTCGTCGCCGACCTCGATGTGCAAGGGCGCAAGCGCGCTGCGCAAAGCGGCTGCTATCTGTTCGGCGCTCAATGCCATGGCGATGCAGCAACGCGGTTCACGGTGCGCGGTTCACGGCGCGTTTGGCGGCTTCGGCGTCCGCGCCGTCCGGTGCTTCAGCGGGCAGGTGCCGGCTGATGTACACGCCTTGGCCCAGCGTGAACGCAAGCATCAGGCCGATGCCGCCGAACAGCTTGAAGTTCACCCAGGTGCCGGTGGAGAAGTTGTACGCGACGCAGAGGTTGAGCACGCCCATCAGCGCGAAGAAGGCGATCCACGCGACGCTCAGGCGCCGCCACACGGGCGCCGGCAACTCGAGCTGCCCGCCCATCAACACTTGCAGCAGGTTGCGACCGAAAAATGTCTGGCTGACCCAGAACGCCAGGCCCATCACCCAGTACAAGACGCTCGGCTTCCATTTGATGAAGGTCTCGCTGTGAAACCAGATCGTCGCGCCGCCGAGCACGACGACGAGACCCAGGCTCACCCAAAGCATCATGTCCACTTTGCGCCCGCGCGCTTTGAGAATGGCGACTTGCAGCAAGGTGGCGACGATCACGACCACGGTGGCCAGCAGCACCGGCGCCTCTCCCACGCCCACCACGCCGCCCGAGACGAGCGCGCCCAGATGATCCGTCGCGAACTGCGCGGCCCAGTCCTTGTGGTTCTCGGCGTACTTGAACATGCCGAAGAACAGCACGATGGGCAGAAAGTCGAACAGCAGTTTCATGAGGAGCAAGACACTTCGATGCCGCGCGCCCAATCGGGCGGGAAAGCGGCGTAGGGGGAAGACTCGGGCTGCTCGTCGAAAGGCCGGCGCAGCACTTCGTGCAGGCGCTGGACTTCCGAGAAGTCGCCGTTGCGCGCCGCCGAAATCGCGGTTTCCGCAAGGTGGTTGCGCAGCACGACGTTGGGGTTGACGCGGTTCATGCGCTGCGCGCGTTGCGCATCGACACTGCCTTCGGCCCGCAGACGCTGCGCATAGCGCTGGGCCCAGGCGTCGAATGCGGCGCGGTCGATGAACAGGTCGCGCAGCGCGGCGTTGCTGGCGCTTTCGCTGCTTGCGCTTTCGTTGCTGTCGCTTTCGAACGAGGCGAGCCGGCGAAACACGATCGTGAAATCGCTGTGTTCCTTTGCCATCAGCGTCATCAAGTCGTCGATCAGCCCGGCGTCCAACTCCTGGCGAGTGCTCAGGCCGAGTTTGGCGCAAAGCCGCGCCAGCATCGCCTGCGAAAACACCGTGCGGTAGGGTTCGAGCGCCGCCAGCGCCACGTCGGGCTCGCCGATCAGCGGCAACAAGGCCTGGCCGAGCGCGTGCAGGTTCCACAGCGCGACG
>JANOLA010000720.1:0-1521 GCA_031419535.1 Burkholderiales bacterium
TGGGCGGCGTGGGACGAGATCGCGCACCTGTGCTACTTCGACGAAACCGGCTTGCAATCCGCCACCGACCCGGCAGGCTTCGCGCGCGACGCCGCGCTGCTGAGCCAACGCATTGGGCGCGGCGAAGAGATCAGCGCCATCGCGCGTGAACGCTATGGCGCGCTCGACGGCCCTGCCCTGCTGGCGCACTGGCGACAACTGCACGAGGGCCTGGTCGCCGCGTTGACCAAGCTCGACCCCAAGGCGCGATTGCCCTGGTACGGCCCACCGATGAGCGCGCGCTCGTTCGCCACGGCACGGCTGATGGAAACCTGGGCCCACGGCCAGGACGTGTGGGACACGGTGCGCCGCGAGCGCCCGGAGAGCAGCCGCCTGAAGCACATCGCCCACCTGGGCGTGACGACGTTTCGTTGGACCTTCGTGAACCGCAAGCTTGAGGCTCCTTCAGAGTTGCCTTACGTCGAACTGGCCGCGCCGGACGGCAGCGTGTGGACCTGGAACGAGCCATCGAGCGAGCAGTTCGTGCGCGGCGCGGCGCAAGACTTCTGCCTGCTCGTCACGCAGCGCCGCCATGTGGACGACACGGCGCTGCAGTACCGCGGTGACGGCATCAGGCAGTGGCTGTTGATGGCGCAGTGTTTTGCCGGCGCACCGGCCGACGGCCCGGCACCCGGCGTGCGGCGGGTGCTGGTTTGAGCGCGGCCGGCGCGCCGCGCGCGGCCGCGGGCAGCCGTGCCGGCGTGCTGCTGCGCCTGGACCAGATGCGCGAAGTCGACGCGGCGCTGTCCGCTCTATCGCACGGCCAGGCTGAGCACGCGCTGTCCGACCCGCTGTTCGCCAACCTCTTCCTGTTCCGGCGGCCGCACGACTACCTCTACCTGCCGGGGCGCTTTGCCTGCATTTCGGGGCGCACCTACGACGGCGCGCGCCGTCTGCTGCCGCTGTTCGAATTGCAGCGCGCGCCGCTCGACACCTTGCGCGAGCTGCTACAAGGGCACGAGTGCTTCTACCCGATCAGTGCGACGCAAGTGAACGCGCTCGATCCGGCATGGTTCGAGTGGACGGCGTCGCGCGACGACGCCGACTACCTCTACCCCGCCACGCACTTCCTGCACTACCGTGGTACCGCGCTGAACAAGAAGCGCAACATGGTGAAGCAACTGCTGGCCGGGCACACCATGACCGCATCGCCCTATGCCCACGAGCGGCTCGACGATGCGCTGCACGTGCTCGCCGGCTGGATGCAAGACAAAGGCTGGTGCGCGGGCGACGCCGACGAGCCCGCCTGCACCGAAGCGCTGCGACTCGCGCCTCGGCTCGGGCTGCACGGTTTCGTCCATCACGCGGGCGGCGCGCCGGCCGGCTTCGTGTTGGTGCAACCGCTGCAGCCTGGCGTGTGGGTGATGCGTTTCGCGAAGGGGCTGAACCGCTACAAGGGCATTTACCAGCACATGTTCCAGCACTTTTGCGATGCAATGCCGCAAGTGCGGTGGCTGAACTTCGAACAGGACATGGGGCATG
>JANOLA010000721.1:0-2083 GCA_031419535.1 Burkholderiales bacterium
CGAGGTGCGTCTTGCGGCCGCTGCGGTAGGTTTTGGTCACACCCGCCAGGTGGATGAACGGCGGCGGGGCGGTGCCGACGGTTGCGGTGGCGCTGGCGTTGGCGACGTTCATTGAGTTCATGCGACGCGCGCGTCTTTCACGACGAACAGGTGTTCCAGCAGCATCACCAGGCCATACAGCAGCATGCCCAGCAGCGTGATCAGGCCGACCGCCATGAACATCGCCGGAGTGTCGAGCGTCACCTGCACCTGCAGCATCAGGTAGCCGAGGCCGCGGTCGGAGCCGAGAAATTCACCGACGATGGCGCCGGCCACGGCGAGGATCGCCGCAACTTTCATCCCGGAAAACACATACGGCAGCGCCCCCGGCAGTTGAATCTTGATGAACAGCTGCCAGCGCGAGCCGCGCAGCGACCGCACCAGGTCCAGCAGCTCGGGCTCGATTTCGCGCAAGCCCCTGGCCGTGGTCAGCAGGATCGGGAAGACCGCGATCGAAAACGCCATCAGCGAATTCGGCAGCACGCCGTACTTGAACCAGACGATGATGAGTGGGCCGAGCGCGACTTTCGGAATCATGTTCAGCGTGACGAGCAGCGGCAGCATCAGCGACTCGAGCGTCTTCGACCAGGTGAAGAGCAGCGCGAGAAGCACGCCGACCACGAGCGCGAGCGCGTAGCCGCCGAAGATCTCGGTCCCCGTCACCAGCGTGTTGGCCCACCAGCCGTAGTCCGGGACGAACAGCGCGCGCCAGGTGTCTGCCGGCGAGGGCATCACGAACTTGGGCACGTTGCCGAAGCGCACGAACAGGTACCACGCCAGCAGCAACAGCAGGTGCGCGAGCGCACCCAGCGTGTAGTGGCGCAGTTTCGAGCTCAACTGGTCCATGATCGGTGCTTCGGCTCAGGCGGCTCGTGGCGCGGTGGTCACGCGGCTCACGCGAGTCATGCGCGTCATGCGAGCCACCGCGCCAGGCCGTCGGCGACAAAGGCGTCGTCGGCCAGATCGGCGTGTTCGCGGCAGACACGCTCGATCTCGCCCTGCTGGCCCGGCGACAGCGTCTCGTTCGGGTCGAGGCACCAGATGCCCTCCAGCAGGCCTTGGCGCCGCAGCACTTCGTGGCAGCCGGCGATGCAGCCGGCGAAGTTGTTCGCGACGTCGAAGAACGCCGCGTTGCAGTCGGTGACCCGCGAGTCGAGCGCGAGCAGCTCCGGGTCGATCGTCCCGCGCTCAATCGCCGCGTGAATGCGTTGCAGCTGCCGCACCGCGCTGCGTGTCCAGACGCTCCAGTGGCCGAGCAGGCCGCCGCGAATCCGCACCTCGACTCGCTCGTCGCCGCGCGCCACCGAAAATGGCAGCGCCAGGTCGAGCACGATGTGGTCGTCATTGCCGGTGTACAGCGTGACCCGGTGTTCCGCCCGGGCGGCGACGACGCCGCGCACCACATCGAGCGTGCGGTAGCGGTTGAACGGCGCGATCTTGATGGCGATCACATTGTCGATGGCGGCAAAGCGGCGCCAGAACTCGGCCGGCAATTCGATGCCGCCGACCGCGGGTTGCAGATAGAAGCCGATCAGCGGCACGGTCGCCGCGACCGCCGTGCAATGCTCGATCAGCTCGTTCACCGACGCGCCGCGCATCGCCGCGAGCGACAGCATGCCGGCGTGATAGCCATGCGCCAGCGCCACCTGCGCCTCGTTGCACGCTTGAGCGGTGCGACCCGCCAGCCCGGCGATCAGGCACACCGGCGCCTGGCTCCATTCGCGCGCGGTGCGTGCGGCGAGTTCGAGCACCGGCTCGTACAGGCCCACCTCGCGGATCGCGAACTGCGTGCTGTGCACGCCCACCGCCAAACCGCCGGCTCCCGCGTCGAGGTAGTAGCGCGTGAGTGCACGCTGGCGCCGCGCATCGAGTTTGCGCGAGCGGTCCAGCGCAAGCGGGTGCGCCGGGATCACCGTGCCCGCCCGAAGCAGGGCGACGGTTTCGCTCGGCAACTCAGACCAATGTCGCTGCATAGGGGAAACTCTAACCGGCGCGGGCCAGAGCGGCATCGGTGATTGCGAGCGCCTGGCCTATACTTTTAACG
>JANOLA010000722.1:0-4154 GCA_031419535.1 Burkholderiales bacterium
GGCTGCGACCTGCTGGTGGCGGCCGGCCCCGACAGTTTGCAGCGCCTGCGCCGCGGGCAGACGCGTGCGCTGATCAATACCAATGAGGCGATCACCGGCGATTTCGTGCGCCACCCCGAGCATGCGTTCCCGCGTGAGGAAACACTGGCGTTGCTGCGCGACTCGCTGGATGCTCCCGAGGAGATGACAGCCCCAAGCTCGCTGCGTTCGCTGCCCCCGGGGGGCGCTCCGCCAGCGAGGGGGGGGCCGTCGCTGGCTGAGGGCAACGCGCCCCGGCGCGCGGCGTTGCTCGTGGGCGCTTAGATCGTTAGCAAAAGGTTCATGCTCGGCTACGCCTGGCAGCGCGGCTGGGTTCCGCTCGGGCGCGAAGCACTGTTGCGCGCGATCGAACTGAACGGCGTCGCGGCCGACGCGAACCGGCGCGCCTTCGCGTGGGGCCGGCGTGCCGCTGCCGAGCCGGAGCAGGTTGCGCAACAGGCGAGCGCCGCCGAAGTGCTGCCGGCGTCGCGTTGCCTGTCGCGCAACCTCGACGAGGTGGTCGCGCGTCGGCGTGCCGAGCTCGTCGCCTACCAGGGCGAGGCGCTGGCGCAGCGCTATTGGGCGCTGGTCGAACGCGTGCGCCGTGCCGAGCAGCAGGCTGCGCCCGGCAGCGAGCGCCTCGCGCAGGCCGTGGCGCGGCAGGCGCACCGCCTGTTCGCCTACAAGGATGAATACGAAGTTGCGCGTCTGTTCTGCGACCCCGAGTTCGACGCCGCGCTCGGCGCCGGCTTCGAAGGCGAGTGGCGTTTGCGTTTTCACTTCGCGCTGCCGTGGCGCCATGCTGGCGCCGATGGCAGGCCACGCAAATATGCGTTTGGCGCGTGGCTGCGGCCGGTGTTGCGGCTGCTCGCGCAGGGCAAGCGCCTGCGCGGCACGCCGTTCGACCCCTTCGGCTGGAGCGCGACGCGGCGCGACGAGCGCGCGCTGGCGGCGCAGTACGAAGCGAGCATCGAAGGCGTGCTGCGCCGGCTCGACTCCGGCCGGCTCGACGCGGCGGTCGCGATTGCCGAACTTCCCGAGCGCATTTGCGGCTTCGGCCCGGTGAAGCAGCGCAGCATGCAGGCCACGCGTGCCCGCCAGGTCGCAATGCTCGCCGCCTACGAGGCCGACGTTCCGGTCACCGAGCCGCTGGCACACGCGGCATGAGATGAAACCCACTCGTCAGTGCTTCAGGCGCCGGTGGCGCGAAACCCGGTGGAGCAGCTGACATGGCTGCCCCGGGACAGTTTCGCTGCGCGCCGGTCGAAGGCTCGCCCATGCCACGCCGATCGAAGCGCATCGCGGCGCTGCCGCTGCTGGCCAGTGGCTTCCGCCCGTTCTACCTGCTCGGTGCAATGTACGTGCCGCTGCTCGCGCTCGGCGGCGTTGCGGCGTTCGCCGGCTTCGTCGACCTCGGGCCGTCGCTCGGCCACGTGCTGTGGCACGGGCATGAAATGTTGTTCGGCTTCGCCTGCGCCATCGTCATCGGCACCCTGCTGACGGCGCTGCCGAGTTGGGCCGGCATCGCCGAGCTGCACGGTGCGCCGCTCGCGGGGCTGGCGCTGGCGTGGTTGCTCGGCCGCATCGCCTTCTGGGCGGCGCCCTGGTTGCCCGCGAGCGTGGTGGCGTTGGTGGATCTGCTGCTGTGGCCGGCACTGCTCGCCTTGCTCGCGCCGCCGCTGTGGCGCGCGCCGAACCGGCTGTACCGCCTGCTGCTGCCGATCCTGCTCGCGCTGATGGCGGCGAACCTCGGATATCACGCTGCGGTGCTCGTCGGCGATGCGTCGCGCGCGGAACGTGCGCTGCGCGCCGCGGTCTGGGCGCTGGTGGTGCTGTATACGCTCAAGGGCGGCGTGCTGACGCCCATCTTCACCGGCAACGCGCTGCGCGAACTGGGGCGCGGCGAGCAGGCGCGCTTCCTGATGCCGCTGGAGGTGCTCGCGCTGGCGCTGCTCGTCGCGCTGGCCGTGGCCGACCTGGCCGGCGCACCGCAGCTGCTCACTGGCGTGCTGGCGGTCGCTTGCGCGGTCGTGCACGGCGCGCGCGTCGCGCGTTGGCGCGGTTGGCGCGTCGCCGATCAGCCACTGCTGCCGGCCATGCACCTCGGCTTTGTCTGGTTGATCTTCGCACTTGTGCTCAAGGCCATCACCGAGCTGGGCGGGCCGGTGCCCGAAGTGGCCTGGCTGCATACCTTCACGGTCGGTGCGCTCGGCCTGATGATGCTCAGCCTGATGACACGCGTCTCGCTGCGTCACACCGGGCGCGCGCTCGTGGTGCCCTGGCTGATGCGGAGTGCCGCGCTTGTGATGTTCGCCGCCGCCGCGCTTCGTCTGGCGGCCACCGTGCATGGCCTGGGGCCGCAGGTGGTGGCGCTGGCCGCGTTGTTGTGGGCGGCGGCGTTCGTCGCCTACCTGCTGTGCTTCGCGTCCGTGCTCGTTGCGCCGAGTTTGCCGCGTACGCGGTGAGGGTTCAGACGCCGAGATAGGACGCCAAATCGGCGCTTTCGCGCAGCTCTGCCGCGGCGCCGGCCAGCACGACGGCGCCTTTTTGCAACACCAGCGCGCGGTCCGCTCGCGCCAGCACCTTGGCGTGGTTGCGGTCGACGATCAGCGTGGCGATTCCGCTCGCGCGGATGTCGCCGATGACACGCCAGATCTCCTGCACCAGCCGCGGCGCGAGGCCCATCTCAGCGCAGCGTGACTCACTTCATCACCGGCAACCCCGCCAACGCCATCGCGAGTTCGGCCTCGTCGTAGTTGATGTCTTTCAGCTTGCCGGCGAAGTAGTCGATGTAGGCCTGCATGTCGAAGTGGCCGTGGCCGCACAGGTTGAACAGGATCGTGCGCGACTTGCCTTCTTCACGGCAGCGGATCGCCTCGACAATTGCCCCCTTCACCGCATGGTTAGCCTCGGGCGCGGGAACGATTCCTTCGGCGCGCGCGAACTGCACGCCGGCGTCGAAACAGGCGATCTGGTGGTAGGCCGTGGCCTCGATCAGGTCCAGCTCCAGCAAATGGCTCACGAGCGGCGCCATGCCGTGATAGCGCAGGCCACCGGCATGAAAGCCCGGCGGCGTGAAGGTCGAGCCCAGCGTGTGCATTTTGGTGAGCGGCGTCAGGTGGGCGGTGTCGCCGAAGTCGTAGGCGTACTTGCCGCGCGTCAGGCTCGGGCAGGCGGCCGGTTCGACCGCGACGATGCGAACCTTTCTGCCGCCGCGCAATTGCGTGCCGAGGAACGGGAACACGATGCCGGCGAAGTTCGAGCCGCCTCCGGTGCAGCCGACGATCACGTCCGGGTAATCGCCCGCCATCTCCATCTGCACAACCGCCTCCTGGCCGATGATCGTCTGGTGCATCAGCACATGGTTCAGCACGCTGCCCAGTGCGTACTTGGTGTCGTCGCGCTGCGCAGCGATCTCCACCGCCTCGGAGATCGCGATGCCCAGGCTGCCCGGATGGTCGGCGCGTTGCGCGAGGATCGCGCGGCCCGACTGGGTTTCATTCGACGGCGACGCGATGCACTTGGCGCCGTAGGTTTCCATCAGCGCGCGCCGATACGGCTTCTGGTCGTACGAGACGCGCACCATGAAGACTTGCACGTCCAGCCCGAACACGCTGCCGGCGAAAGCGAGCGCCGAGCCCCATTGCCCGGCGCCGGTTTCGGTCACGAGGCGTTTGACGCCGGCCTCGCGGTTGTAGAACGCCTGCGGGATCGCGGTGTTGGGCTTGTGGCTGCCCGCCGGCGACACGCCTTCGTACTTGTAGTAGATCTTCGCCGGCGTTTGCAGTGCCGCTTCGAGGCGGCGCGCGCGGTACAGCGGCGATGGCCGCCATTGGCGATAGACGTTGCGCACCGGCTCGGGGATGTCGATGTGCCGCTCGGTCGACACCTCCTGCATGATGAGTTCCATCGGGAACAGCGGCGCCAGGTCGTCCGGGCCGATCGGCTGCAGCGTGCCCGGGTGCAGCACCGGCGGTGCTGGCGTGGGCAGATCGGCGGCGATGTTGTACCAGTGCCTGGGCATGTGCTGGCGTCGAGCAGGTACTGGGTCTGCGTCTGGTTCTGCGTCTGGGTCTGCGTCTGCGTCTGGGTCGGGCTGGGTTGGGCGCTCATCGGGGCTCTCCTGGGGCACGGGG
>JANOLA010000723.1:0-9555 GCA_031419535.1 Burkholderiales bacterium
GCAGCACACGCGGCGGCGGCAAACTGGAACCGGGCCAGCCCTATGCGGGCCTCGCGCTGCTCGAGCAGCGCCTGACAACGCTGGGCGACCTCGCACCGATCGCGCCGCAATCTCAGCAAGCGCCGCACGCTGTGCCGCCCACGCACTACACCGGGCCACTCGTCGACGCCGTCCTGGCCTTCCAGCAGCGCCACGGTCTGGCTGCCGATGGCGTGATCGGCAAGGCGACGCTGGCACAGCTGCAGGTCACGCCCACGGTTCGGGTGCGGCAAATCGAACTTGCGCTGGAACGCTTGCGCTGGACCCCACGGCTGCAGGCGCGGCGCATGATCGTCATCAATATTCCCGAATTCGTGCTGCGCGCGTACGAGATAGACAACGGCCGCGTGAGCGTGCGCCACGAGATGAAAGTGATCGTCGGTAAGGCGATGGACACGCGCACACCGCTGTTCGACGAGACGTTGCGTTTCATCGAGTTCCGCCCGTATTGGAACGTTCCGGCATCGATCGCGCGCAATGAACTCGTGCCGCTACTGCGCCGCGACCCGCACCACTTCGAACAGCAGGGATTCGAGTTCATCGGGCGTGACGGCCGCTTGAGCGCAGCCCCACTTTCGCCGAAGAGTCTGGACGCGGTGCACGCCGGCGAATTGCGCCTGCGCCAGCGGCCCGGCCCGCGGAACCCGCTGGGCGACATCAAGTTCGTGTTCCCGAACCGCGAACACATCTATCTGCACCACACGCCGCAGACGGCGCTGTTCGAGCGCGAGCGGCGCGATTTCAGCCACGGCTGCATTCGCGTCGAGGAACCGGTGGCGCTGGCGGCGTTCGCGCTGCAGGGAATGCGAGAGTGGACGCAGGATCGCATCGCGCGTGCCATGCACGACGGCAAATCGTTCACGCTGAAGCTGGCCGAGCCGGTGCCGGTGTTGATCGCCTATGCAACCACGCTGGTCAAGGGCGGCCGGGTGCACTTTTTTGCCGACCTGTACGGCCACGACCGCCTGCTCGACAACTGGATACGAAAGCACACACCGGCTCGTCGCACAATCCAGCCATGAGCATGACCCGCAGTTCCACCCCCACGCGCCGCCGCTTTCTGCATCACACCGCTCACGCGGCGGTGGTCGGCGCGCTGCCGGCGCTGGCCGCATCGGTGCGCGCCGCAGTGCCGGGAACGCGTGAGCTGGCCTTCGTCCACACCCACACCCGGGAGAGAATCGACTTGGTGTACGCGCACGGCGAACACTACCTTCCCGCGGCGTGCGCTGCCTTGAACCGGTTCCTGCGCGACCACTACACGGGCAGCGTCGGCGCCATGGACACGCGTTTGTTCGACCTGCTGCACCAGGTGCAAGCCGTGCTCGGCAGCAAACAATCGTTCGAAGTCATCAGCGCCTACCGTTGCGCGGCGACGAACGCAAGACTGCGTGAGTCACGCGCCGGCGGCGTCGCCAAACACAGCCTGCACCTGGAAGGCCGCGCGATCGACGTGCGTCTGGTGGGCGTGCCGCTGGCCGAGCTGCGCGACGCGGCGCTGTCGCAGCGCTTCGGCGGCGTGGGCTTCTACCCGCGCGATCAGTTCGTGCACATCGACACCGGCCGCGTGCGCAGCTGGTGAACTCGCCCTGCGGGCGGCTGCGCGCCATCAGCGCCTGCCGGGCGCCCGCTCAGAACGCGTAAGTGACCTGGCCCGAAGCGATCAGAGTGTTGCTGTTGTAGTGACCCGCCAGGCGGGCATTCGCCGCGCTGCTCGCCGGGTTGCCGCTGTTGTCGATCGCCGCCTTCTTCACCAAAACGTAGGCCGCACCGGCGTCGAAAGTGAGGTCCGGGCTGATGCGGTAGCGCGCCCCGAGCGCGAGCCAGGTGCGGTCAGCGTCGGGCAGGCGTGGCGTGCGGTCCAGATTCGGCACGGGGGACTGGTCGAACGCGACACCACCGCGCAGCAGCCACGCGCTGTTGTAGCGGTAGTGGGCGCCAATCGCGACCTTCCACGTGTCTTTGAAGTTCTCAGGAGTGCTTGACAGGTCCGTGCCGTTGGCCCGAACGAAACGCAGCGTCTGAATCGTCGACCATTGCGTCCACTGCGCGTCGAGCATCACGTCCCAGCGGTCGTTCAGCGTCGCGAAATACGACAGATTGAGGATCGCGGGAAGTTTGACGTCCGAGGTAATGGCCGTATTGCTCAACCCTGCCGGATTCGTGTTGACGCCCGTTGCCAGTTGAGCCACGACGGTGTCAAGCGCCGCGTTTCCGGTCGCGGCCGGCGTGGGGTTGGTGAACTTCACGTCGCCGTGAATCTTGTACTCGATGCTCGAACGATAGTGCGCGCCGGCACGAGTCTTGGCGTCGAGTTCCCACAGCACCCCAGCGTTCCAGCCCCAGGCGTTGTCCGACCCTTCAACACTTGCGCGCGACTCGAGTCCGGCGGTCGCCTGGGCGATCGCCGCTAGTGTCGCCGGGCTGATCGTGCCCGGCACCAGTGGCGCGGCCGCGGCCAACAGCGCCCCCGAGTAGTTGACCTTGTTGGTGAACTCGGCGTCGATGCGCTGGAAGTTCAGCCCGAGTCCGACGCCGACGCGCGGCATCGGCCTCCACGCGACGGCCGGATTGACATTGATCGTCTTGATGCTCGACTTGATCGCCTGGAAGCGGCCGATCCAGTTGTCGTCGTACTCGGTGACCAGACCGAACGGCGAGTTCAGGCCCAGGCCGACCGACCACTGCGGCCCGAGGGGCGCGACGAAGTACAGATTGGGCACGACGTTCACCCCGCCGGCGTCGCCGCCCTCCCCGCCCAAGGCCTGCCCTGTCGCCGGCACCGAGGATTCGTTCTTGAACTTGATCGACGGTTTGATGAGGTGGATCGCGCCGACCACTTGCCGCTCGCGCAGCCTCGACATGCCGGCCACGTTGGACCAAAGGATGGTGGCGTCTTCGGCGGCAGCGGCACCGCCGGCGAACGCTGTCCCCAGCCCCGACGCCGAGCTTTCGTTGATCTGGAAACCGGCTGCAAAGACCGGAGCAGCACCGAAAGTGAACGTCAATGCTGCAAGCGCGATGCCGGCGCGCCCACAAGTGAATGGTGTTGACATGATTTGATACCTCCGCTGCACAGCCTAGTTAAGGCGCGCCAGCCCACTTTGCGCTGAATCACAATTCCCTCGCGCAGCTGGAAAGACTTCCACCGCCAAGGTGGCTGCGCAACACCCGAACGCCACGACCTTGAGCCGCGTCAAGGACCAGGGCGAGACACGCGGCCTATGCTTGCGTTGTCTGCAATTGCCGAGATTGGTGCAATGATGAACTTGGTCCGTGATCCCGCTCTGGACGAATCGCTCAAGGCAGGTCCGGATGCGAAGGCCACTCCGCCCGCACCGCTTCGGGTTCTGTCGCTGGCGGGCGGCGGCTATCTCGGCTTGTACACCGCCGCGGTTCTCGAAGGGCTGGAAGCGCAGGCGGGTGAACCTCTGGCGCGCCGTTTCGATCTGATTGCCGGCACGTCGATCGGCGCCGTGCTCGCCCTCGCGCTGGCCTTCGAGGTGCCGATGAGCCACCTCGTGCGCCTGTTCGCCGAGCAGGGGCCGAAAGTGTTTTCGGGCCGCGCCTTGCCCAGCGGCGCAATCTCGCGCCTGTTCGACCTGAGCCGCTCGGTGCTCGGCCCCAAGTATTCCGGCGCGGCGTTGCGCAAGGCCCTGCAAGCCGACTTCGGCGAGCGCCGCCTGGCCGACGCATTGCACCGCGTGGTGGTTCCCGCGGTGGACGTGGGCGAGTGCCGCACCAAGGTGTTCAAGACGCCGCACGCACAGGAATCCCTGGGCGACGGCAGCTTGCGCGTCGTCGATGTCGCGATGGCGGCTTGCGCCGCACCTGCCTATTTCCCATCGGTGCGCATCGGCAAAAAGCTGTACGCCGACGGCGGCCTGTTCGCCGTCGCGCCCGACCAGGTGGCGTTGCACGAGCTGGAACATTTCATCGGCGCCGATTTGGCGCGCGTGCACATGCTGTCGGTCGGCACGGCGACCGCGCACTATCGGCCCGCCGAGGGCGTGATGGACGACGCCGGCGCCGTCGGCTGGTTGTCGGAAGGCCGCTTGATCCTGACGCTGATTGCGGTGCAACAGCAGCATGTGCAGGCGATGCTGGAAGATCGCCTGGGCGAGCGCTACCTGCGCCTGGACGCCGACTGGCCCGCGCAGGGCGGATTGGGCATCGACGTCGCCACCCCGCAAGCCGCACGCCTGTTGCTGTCGCTCGCCAAAGGCACGCTGCGCGGCGCGCACTTGCAAGGCCTGCGGCGTTTCTTGGAACCTTGTCACCTGCACCCGGCTCGCGCTTCACTCAATCCAGGAGAAACCGAACATGAAATCCGTTCAGCCTGAAATGCTCGCGTTGCAGCGCCTGTACGCTTGGGAGCAGAGCGCGCCGCAGCGCATCGCATTGACCCAGCCGATGGGCAACGGCGTGGTTCAGGATTTCACCTGGGCGCAGGTGGCCGACCAGGTGCGCCGCATGGCGGCTCATCTCGCGGCCCAGGGCTGGGAACCGGGCTCGAAGGTGGCGATTCTGTCGAAGAACTGCGCCTGGTGGCTGATGAGCGATCTGGCGATCTGGATGGCCGGCCACGTGTCGGTGCCGCTGTACCCGACGCTCGCGGCCGACACGATTCGGAGAATCCTGACACACAGCGAGGCACGCGCTTGTTTCGTCGGCAAACTCGACGGCTGGGAAGGCATGAAGCCCGGCGTGCCCGCGGACCTGCCGTGCATCAGCTACCCACTTTCGCCGGCGGACGCGATCAAGACGTACGCCGGCTGGGACGCCCTCTGCGCGCGCCATCCGCCGCTGCAAGGTGAACCGGTGCGAAGCGCCGGCGAAATCGCGACGCTGATTTACACCTCGGGCACCACCGGCATGCCCAAGGGCGTTGTGCACAGCTTCGGCAACTTTGCGTGGGCGCTGGACAGCGGCATCCGGCGAATCACGATGAGCGAGCAAGACCGCATGCTGTCGTACTTGCCGCTGGCGCATGTGGTCGAGCGCGTTCTCGTCGAGCATGGCTGGTTGCGCGTTGGGATGCGCATCTACTTCGCCGAGTCGCTGGAGACGTTCACTGCCGACTTGCAGCGTGCGCGCCCGACGATTTTCTTCTCCGTCCCGCGCTTGTGGGTCAAGTTCCAGCATGGCGTGCAGCACAAGATGCCGCAGGCCAAGCTCGACCGGCTGCTGGGCGTGCCGCTGCTCGGCGGCCTGGTGCGACGCAAGATCCTGAAAGCGCTCGGCCTGGACCAATGCCGCATCGCCGCGGGCGGCGCGGCACCGATGCCCATCGCGCTGCTCGCCTGGTACCGCAAGCTCGGTCTGCCGATCAACGAAGGCTACGGCATGACGGAGAACCTGGCGGTGTCGCACCTCACCGTTCCCGGCCAGAACCAGGAAGGCACGGTGGGACCGGTGTACGACGGCGTGGAAGCGCGCATCGACCCCGAGACAGGCGAAATCCAGATGCGCAACGGCGCGCTGATGCTCGGCTACTACAAGGAACCGGAGTTGAGCCGCGAGGCTTTCACTGCCGATGGCTGGCTGCGCACCGGGGACAAGGGGCAAATCGACGCGCAAGGCAAACTGCGCATCACCGGTCGCGTCAAGGATCTGTTCAAGACGAGCAAGGGCAAGTACGTCGCGCCGGCACCGATCGAGGACAAGCTGGTGATGCATGAATCGGTGGAAGCCTGCGTCGTCACCGGCGCGAACCTGAGCCAGCCGCTGGGCATCGTGATGCTCAACGCCGAGGCGGCGGCGCGTGCCGCCGACACCTCGGCACGCAAGGAGCTCGACGCGTCTCTGGGCGAGCACCTGCGCGCCATCAATGCAACGCTGGACCCGCACGAACAGCTCCACTGCCTCGTGGTCGTGACCTCGGCGTGGACGGTCGAGAACGACATCATCACGCCGACCTTCAAGGTCAAGCGCAACCGCATCGAGGAGAGCTACGCGGCCTACTATGAACGCTGGGAGGCGTCGGGACGCAAGGTGGTGTGGCAGTCGGGTTGACGCCGCTGCAGGCAGGGCTGCAATTCGAGGGCTCATCGTGGTGAATCGGTCCGGCTTGAAGAAGGGCTTGTTGAGCGGCTGAAGCATTTCGGCGCGGACCCGTACCAGCCGTTCAGGCGAGACGCAGGCCGCCGAGCCCGCGAAGGGGCTGGCGGTGGGGTCACTTTCGGCGCAACATATCGGTGCCGTCTTTCCGCGCATGCTGTGAGGAGTCAGTATGAATTGGGCAATCTGGAAGCGGGGCATCATTGCATTTGCAGTTCTCATCCTCAACGCTTGCGCCACTCCCGGCTCAGGCGGACTGCGGCCGTCGCAGAGCGAGTTCGATTCACAGTGGGTCGAGATCGCCGCCGGCAGTGCGTATGGCGAAATCGGCAAGCCGCTCGCGCTCATGCTGATCCTGAAGAACAAGACGGATCGCGCGCTCTGGGTCCATGTCGGATTTACCTCGCCAGACCCCGCTCAGAGCTGTACCAGTGCGAAGCAGCTTGCGCCGAAGGGATCGGCCACCTACACCTGTGCGCAACGCCAGCTGGTGGCGGACGTGCCTTATCCAATCTCCGTTGCCGCATTCTCCGACCAGGCCCTGACGCAGAACCTCGAGACCAAACAAACCAAACTGCAGTTCAAGGCGCAGGATCTCGCAACCTTGATGGAGATGGTCACGCCACCGCAATTGCCGGCCACGTTCTCTGATGTTTGGTATCGCACCGACGAGGCTCTATTGCTCATCGCGTACAAAGAAAAGGGGACATTGATCGTCGCTGCCGACAAGCTGATATTCAACCACTCCAGCGGCAGTGTCGAAGTCCCAATGGCCGCGATCAAGAAGGTGGAGCCACGAAAGCGGATGGGGATGGTTGTCGCGAATCATTGGGTTGTTGTCGAGTACCGGGTTGGGGGCAATGACGCACTCATCGCATTCAAATACGCTCCGTTTTCCGGGAAAACGTCTGATTTGGAAATCTATTCGGCAATCAGCTGGGCGCGTGAGAAGAAATAGCTGCGGGTGTTCGGACCAGGCCTGGGGTGGCAATCGGCGAACTTGCCCTGCGAACTGGCCGCATCAAGCACCCGCCCCCTGCCGCATCGAGATCGCGTCTTCGCGCTCGAGCTCTTCGAGCCGGTTGTCGATGTCGGCAATCGACTGGTCGAGCTCGGGCAGCATCACGTCTTGCAGCGCGCGCGCGCGGCGCACCGAGCGGCGGTATTCGAGCGACAGGCGCTCCAGGTTGCCCGACAGGGCGGCGAGCCTGGCGGCTGCGGCGAGCACGGCCACGAACGCTCGGCGGCATTGCTCGGCCTCGGGCGAACGGTTCACCGCTTGCGCGGCCGGCGCCGGACCGGCTTCGAAGGCGGCGTCCTGAAGAGCCACGCCCATCAGCGTGCGCGCGCGGATCGACAGTTGCGCCTGCGCCAGGTCAGCCGATGGATAGACCTGCAATCCCTCTAGCCCGTGACGCGCCACAGCGGCTTGCAGGGCGGCCAGCGATACATCGTTGAGTTCGAGGAAGTCCCGTTGCAGCGTGGCGTAACGATCCAGCTCGCGCAAGATCTCACCGGCCAGCAGCAGGCATTTCTCGTCGAGGAAGACGTAACCCTCGTGCATCGCACGGCGCTCGTCCTTCATCTCGATGAGGGCGCTGCGCGTCGGGTTGGTATTGCTCACGCGTGACCCTCGATGTGCGCGGCGATCTGCGCATCCGACAGCCGCGTCAACTCGCTCTTCGGAAACTCGGCGAGCAGGCTCCAGCCGAGCGCCATGCTCTGCTCGAGCGTTCGCGGCTCGCTTTGATTGACAAGCGTCTGCTCGAACGCCGTGCCGAAGCGCAGGTATTTGCGGTCGGTGTCAGCCAGGCCTTCCAGCCCGACCACGCTGGCGAGCACGCGCGCCTGCGTTGCGCGCGCGTAAGCCGCATACAACTGGCTCGCCAGCGCCGGGTGGTCGGCGTCAGTGTACTTCGCGCCGGTGCCGTCTTTCATCAACCGCGACAGACTCGGCAGCACGTTCACCGGTGGGTAGATGCCGCGCCGGTCGAGGTCACGCGAGAGCACGATCTGGCCTTCCGTGATGTAGCCGGTGAGATCGGGAATCGGGTGCCCGATGTCGTCGGCCGGCATCGTCAGGATGGAGAGTTGCGTCAGCGTGCCTTGTCTGCCACGCAGGCAACCGGCGCGCTCGAACAGCGTCGCCAGGTCCGAGTACATGGTGCCGGGGAAACCCTTGCGGCTCGGAATCTCGCCCTTGCTCGACGACACCTCGCGCAACGCCTCGCAGTAGTTCGTCATGTCGGTGAGAATCACGAGCACATGTTTGCCGAGTTCGAACGCCAGGTATTCGGCCGCGCTCAGCGCAAAGCGCGGCGTCAGCAGGCGCTGCGTGCTCGAGTCGCTGGCCAAGTTGAGGAACAACGCGGTCCGTTCGAGCGCCCCGCCCTGCTCCAGGCATCGCCGGAAGTATTCGGCGCTGTCATAGGGAACGCCGATGCCGGCGAAGACAATTACAAAGTCCTCCTGAGGAAACGCGCGGCCGCCCGAAGTTTCCTCATCCCCACGGGCCACGACGGGGCCACTGCGTGGCCCTTGGGGCGGACGCCGCAGGGCGGCGGCCTGGGGGCTCACAGACGCGTGGCGCAGGCGCGCGTGGCTCGCGATTTCCACCGCGAGCCGGTCGTGCGGCAAGCCACCCCCCGAGAACAGCGGCAGCTTCTGGCCGCGCACCAGGCTGTTCATCAGGTCGAGCGTGCTGATGCCGGTTTCGATGAAGTCACGCGGCATGGCGCGCGCCACCGGGTTCAGCGGCAGGCCTTCGATCGCTACATTGCGGTGCGCCGCGATCGGCGGCCCGCCGTCGATGACCTGGCCCACGCCGTTGAAGACCCGTCCCAGGATGCCAGGCCCGACGCCGAAACTCAGCGGCTCGCCGTGGAAGCGCACGAGCGTGCCTTCGAGCGACAAGCCGGAAGTCGATTCGAGCACCTCGATCGTCATGAACTGCTCGTCGATCGCGGCGATTCGCCCCAGGCGCGAGCGCCCGTCGCTGCCGATCACCTGCACCGCGTCGGCCAGGCCGACGTCGAGCGTGCGCCGCAGGAACAGCAGCGGGCCTTCGAGGCGCGTCGCGGCGCCTTCAACGGTGAGCAACATTTCGAGGCAACACTTGTGACCCGGTTCGAGCCCTCACCCCGCCCTCTCCCGCGAGCGGGAGAGGGAGAGGGAGGCGGAGTCGGATTGCTCCCTCTCCCCCGTGCTCGGGGGAGAGCGGGCTTGGCTCCCGCTCCCTGCGGGAGAGGGTGGGGGTGAGGGGGCTGAGTCGGCGTGCCCCGGCGCAAGCTGCGCGAATTCGCGCTCCATGCGCGCATCAAGCTCGGCGAGCAGCGGCAACTGCTCGTCGCCGATGTCTTCGCCCATGCGCTGCAGCGCACGCATGCAAGCGATCGACGCGATGCGCTCGGGCGTCGCGCCTGCCGCGAGCGACGCTTCGGCCAGGTCGATGAAGCG
>JANOLA010000724.1:0-15542 GCA_031419535.1 Burkholderiales bacterium
CTGTGGGGGAAGCGGCGGGGGCGGGGGTGCTCCCGACACCACCGGCTGCACTGCGAAATCCGGCACCACGATTGCCTTGCAACCCATCGTGTCCGGGCTCGACAGTCCGGTCATGCTCGCGGGCCCGCCGGGCGACAGCAGGCTGTTCGTGATCGAACAGCCCGGCGCCATCAGAATCGTCAAGAACGGCCTGTTGCTTGGCGTGCCGTTCCTCGACCTGAGCGGGGCGAGCGGCCCTGTCGCGAGCGGCGGCGAGCGCGGGCTGCTGGGCATTGCGTTTCATCCGCGGTTTGCCCAGAACAATCGCTTCTACGTCAACTTCACGCGCAAGCCCGACGGTGCCACCGTGGTCGCGGAGTACCTTGCGGTCGCGGGAACGGACCGCGCCGACCCGGCGAGCCGGCGCGACGTCATCGTCATAGCCCAGCCATTCGCCAACCACAACGGCGGAATGATCGAGTTCGGGAACGACGGTCTGCTGTACATCGCGTTGGGCGTTGGGCGATGGCGGATCCGGAGGCGACCCTTCCGACCATGCGCAAAACAACGCTTCGCTGCTCGGAAAGCTGCTGCGCATCGATGTCGACACACGCAGCGGCGCGCGGGCCTATGGCCTTCCGGCGGGCAACCCCTTCGCGGCCTCGCCCGACGGCCCGGCGGACCCGCGCCCCGAGATTTGGCACAAGGGGCTGCGCAACCCGTTTCGGTTTTCCTTCGATTCGCTGACCGGAGACATTTTCATCGGCGACGTCGGGCAGGGCAGCTGGGAGGAAATCAACGCCAGCCCCAACACCGCGGGAATCAACTGGGGCTGGGACGACCGCGAGGGGGCCCATTGCTTCGAGCCCATGGCGGGCTGCCTCTCGGCGGGGCGCACCGATCCGGTCGCGGAGTTTGCTGCTGCCGATGGCTGGCGCTCCATCATCGGCGGCCAGGTCTATCGCGGCCAATGCTTCCCGGACATTCAGGGTCGCTACTTCTTTGGCGACTACTTTCGCGGAGAGCTGTTCTCGCTGGTCTATTCCGGCGCTGTGGCGACGAACCTCGGCCCGGCCCTGCCGTCGGCGGTGGGGAACATCACGGCGGTGCACGCCGACGGCAAGGGCGAGATTTACGTGGTCACGCATACCGGTTCGGTTGCGCGAATCGTGGTCCCGTGATGGCCTGTGGGCTGCTGCGCAACTTGCGCAGCGTTGACCTGCCACAAGGGGCCGCGTGAGCGGCCCTTCTTCGTTCGCCTAGCGTAAACCCCAGGTATCGTTTTTCAAGATAGCTCGTCGGCGCTCGAATGAACTTCGCAGCGCCGGCACCTCGACCTATCGTGCGCGGCTCGAACCGTGCGCCTGCGCGCGCGGAGTCCGCAGAAACACACCTGGAGGTCGAACATGTTGCACCGAACCCCGTTCATCGTGGGCTTCAGCGCCCCTGCGCTGGTCGTGAGCATTGGCGCCGCCGCGCTGCTGGCGAGCGCGCCAGTCCTGGCGCAAAAAGGCCCACTCCAAAAAATCGGCAAGGGCGAGGGCCAAGTCGACATCGTCGCCTGGGCCGGCTACATCGAACGCGGCGCGACGGACAAGAATTTCGACTGGGTGACGGACTTCGAGAAGAAGACCTCGTGCAAGGTGAACGTCAAGACCGCGGGCACGTCGGACGAGATGGTGGCGCTGATGAACGAAGGCGGCTTCGACCTCGTCACCGCATCGGGCGACGCGAGCACGCGGCTGATCCGCGGCAAGAAGGTGCAGGCCATCAATGTAGGCCTGATTCCGAGCTACAAGAACGTGGACGCGCGTCTGCAAAAGGCGCCTTGGCACTACGAGGGCGGCCAGCACTACGGCGTGCCCTACCAGTGGGGCTGGAACGTGCTGATGTACAACACGACGGTGTTCAAGGACAAGGCGCCGACGAGCTGGTCGGTGGTGTTCGAGGAAACGACCCTGCCCGACGGCAAGAGCAACAAGGGCCGGGTGCAGGCGTTCGACGGGCCGATCTACATCGCCGACGCGGCGCTGTACCTGATGCAGAAGAACCCGGCGTTGGGCATCAAGAATCCGTACGAGCTGAACGACGCGCAGTACAAGGCCGCGCTCGATTTGTTGCGCGGCCAGCGCAAGATCGTCGGCAAGTACTGGCACGACGCCTTCGTGCAGATCGACGACTTCACCAACGAGGGCGTGGTCGCGTCGTCGAGCTGGCAGTTCCAGGCGAACATCCTCGGCTCGAAGAAGCGGCCCATCGCGACGGTGGTGCCGGTCGAGGGCGCCACCGGCTGGGCCGACAGCACGATGCTGCACGCCGAAGCGAAGCACCCGAACTGCGCCTACATGTGGCTGGAGCATTCGCTGAACGTCAAGCTGCAGGGCGATTTGTCGGCGTGGTTCGGCTCGGTTCCTTCGGTGCCCGCCGCGTGCAAGGGCAACAAGCTGCTCAGCGACGAAGGTTGTGCGCGCCAGGGCTTCAATTCGTTCGACAAGATTTCGTTCTGGAGAACGCCGACGTCGCAGTGCGCGACGCAGAACAATCAATGCGTGCCGTACCACAAGTGGGTCTCTGACTACATCGCGGTTCTTGGTGGGAGATGACCGCTGCGGTCACCCTCGACCGTGTCTCTTGCGTCTTCGGCGCTGCCGGCCATGAGGTGCGTGCGGTCGACGGCGTCGACCTGAGCATCGAGGCGGGCGAGTTCTTCACGCTGCTCGGGCCTTCGGGCTCGGGCAAGACGACTTGCCTGCGCATGATCGGCGGGTTCACGTTGCCGAGCTCGGGCCGTGTGCTGATCGGTGGTGCCGACGTGTCGCTGCTGCCGCCCTACGCGCGGCCGGTGAACACGGTGTTCCAGGACTACGCGTTGTTCCCACACATGAGCATTCGCGACAACGTCGCCTATTCGCTGATGGTGCGCAAGGTGGGGAAGGCTGAGCGCTCGCGCCGCGCCGACGAGTTGCTGGCGCAGGTTGAGCTCGCGGGAGTGGGCGATCGGCGCCCGGCGCAGTTGTCAGGAGGTCAGCGCCAGCGTGTCGCGCTGGCGCGCGCGCTGATCAACCAGCCGCAGGTGTTGTTGCTCGACGAGCCGCTGGGGGCCCTGGACCTGAAGCTGCGCGAACAGATGCAAAGCGAACTGAAGGCCTTGCAGCGGCGCCTGGGCATCACGTTCCTGTTCATCACGCACGACCAGCATGAAGCGCTGTCGATGAGCGACCGAATCGGCGTGTTCAACAAAGGCAAGCTCGAACAGGTGGGCACGCCGCACGCCATCTACAACGAACCGGCGACGCGCTTCGTCGCGAACTTTGTCGGCGCGGCCAATGTGCTGGAAGGCGACGCAGCCCGGCGCCTGACGGGCCATTCCAGCGCGATGTTGCGGCCCGAGCGCATCCGGTTCGGTGCTTCGGCCGGTGCGCGCCTGAGCGGCACGGTGGCCGAGGTGCAGTATTTCGGTGCGTTCACGCGCGTCAAGGTCGATTCGGGTGGCGTGCTGCTCCAGGCCGACCTGCCCGAGGTGGGCGGCGGCGCGGCGCCCGTCTTGGGTTCGACCGCGCACCTGCACTGGGACGCGAGCGCCGTGCATGCGCTGGGCCTCGGCATCGGCGACGCGTCGGCATGGGGTGCGGCCAGCGCACCGGCGCAAGCCGGCACGGTCACGCAAGCCGCCACTGTCCCCCAAGGCGCCGCGCGATGAGCAGCGCCGCGCTCGCGCTGCCGCAGCCGGGCCTCAGCCTGCAACGGCGAGTCTCCGACCTGCTGTACACGCGCCGCGGCCTGTTGCTGCTGGTGCTTCTCGCGCCGCCTTTGCTGTGGTTCGGCGTCATCTATCTCGGTTCGCTGTTCGCGCTGCTCGCGAACGCCTTCTTCGGCCTCGATGAATTCACCGGTCAGGTGGTGCGCGAGTTCACGTTGAAGAACTTCGTCGCGCTGGCCGAGCCGTCGAACATCGATGTCGCACGGCGCTCGGTGACGATGGCCGTGCTCGTGACGCTGGCGTGCATCGCGATAGGATTTCCGCTCGCGTACTACATGGCGCGCTATGCGACCGGCGCGCAAAAAGCGGCGCTTTACATCGCCGTGATGCTGCCGCTGTGGTCGAGCTACCTGGTGCGTTTGTATGCGTGGAAGCTGCTGCTCGCCAAAGAGGGTGCGATTTCGTGGACGGCGCAGCAGTTGCACCTGACCTGGCTGTTGGAGGCGCTGCTCGAGTTGCCCGCGGTCGGCGGGCCTTCGCTCAGCTTCTCGGCGATCGGCACCTTTGTCGTGTTCGTCTACATGTGGCTGCCGTTCATGATTCTGCCGATCCAGGCCGCGGTGGAGCGAATCCCGGGCTCTTACATCGAGGCGTCGAGCGACCTCGGCGCGACGCCGGCACTGACCTTCGCGAAAGTGATCTTCCCGCTCGCGATGCCGGGAATCGCCGCCGGTTCGATCTTCACCTTCTCGCTGACTCTCGGCGACTACATCATTCCGCAGGTGATCGGCGACAGCACCAACTACATCGGCCAGGTCGTTTACAAGCAGCAGGGCGTGGCCGGCAACGTGCCGTTCGCGGCGGCGTTTTCGCTGGTGCCGATCGTCGTGATCGGTGTCTATCTCTGGTTCGCCAAGCGTCTTGGAGCTTTCGATGCGCTCTAAAGCCAATGCGCCCAATGCGCACTGGGGCCTCAAGGGGGCAGCCTGGAGCGCCATTGCCTTCCTGCACGTTCCGCTCGCGCTCATCATCGTCTATGCGTTCAGTGCAGAGGACAAGAGTTATGTGTTCCCGCCACCGGCGCTGACCACGCGCTGGTTCGCCGTCGCCTGGGAGCGCACTGACGTGTGGGAGGCGATCACGCTGAGTTTTCAGATCGCCGCCTGGTCCACGGCATTCGCGCTCGTGCTCGGCACATTGGCCGCGGCGGCGCTGGCGCGCGCCAGCTTTTTCGGCCGCGACGCGATCTCGCTGCTGCTGATCCTGCCGATTGCGCTGCCCGGCGTGATCACCGGCATCGCGCTGCGCTCGGCCTACGGCACGCTCGAGATTCCTTTCTCGTTCTGGACCATTGTGATCGGCCACGCCACGTTTTGCGTCGTCGTCGTCTTCAACAACGCGATCGCGCGCTTGCGGCGCCTGAACCCTAACCTCATCGAAGCGTCAATGGACCTTGGCGCCGATGCATTCCAGACGCTGCGCTTCATCGTGCTGCCGCAGCTCGGCTCGGCGCTGCTCGCCGGCGCGCTGCTGGCATTCGCGCTGAGCTTCGACGAAGTGATCGTCACCACGTTCACCGCCGGCCAGCAGACCACGCTGCCGATCTGGATGCTCCAAGAGCTGGTGCGGCCGCGCCAGCGGCCCGTCACCAACGTGGTGGCCGTGATCATCATCGCGCTCACGTTTGTTCCCATCCTCGCCGCCTACTTTCTGACCCGCGCCGACGAGCCGGTGCCGCGCTAAGAGCCGCGCATTCGCCTACTGACCCCTCAGACCCCCAAGGAGCCCGACATGGCCGACATCAAACTCCCGACCGAACTGCTGATCGATGGCGCCTTCGTGGCGGGCGAGGGCGAAGCCGAAAAGGTACTGAACCCCGCCACCGGCGAATTGCTCGTCGCGCTGAAGGAGGCGTCGAGCGAGCAGGTGCACAAGGCCGTCTCGGCCGCGCACCGCGCCTTCGACAGCTGGTCCGAAACGACGCCGCTGGAGCGCTCGCGCATGCTGCTCAAGCTCGCCGACGCGATCGAGTCGCGTGGCGAAGAATTCGCGCGGCTCGAATCGCTGAACTGCGGCAAGCCCTACGCACGTGCGCTCGGCGACGAAATCCCGGCGGTAGCCGATTGCTACCGCTACTTCGCCGGCGCCGCACGCTGCATGGGCGGTACCTTGGCCAACGAATACCTCGCCGGCCACACGAGCATGATCCGGCGCGATCCCGTAGGCGTGGTTGCATCGATCGCGCCGTGGAACTACCCATTGATGATGGCGGCGTGGAAACTCGCGCCGGCGCTGGCCGCGGGCAACACGGTGGTCATCAAGCCGAGCGAGCAGACGCCGCTGACGACGCTGCTGCTCGCCAAGGTCGCCGCGGAAATCTTCCCGAAGGGCGTGATCAACGTCATCGCCGGGCGCGGCAACAGCGTCGGCCAACCGCTCGTCGAACACCCGAAAGTCGCGATGGTGAGCGTGACGGGCGACGTGAGCACCGGACGCAAGATTTTGCAGGCGGCGACCGGCACGCTCAAGCGCACGCACTTGGAGCTCGGCGGCAAGGCGCCGGTGATCGTGTTCGATGACGCCGACATCACGGCCGTCGTCGAAGGCCTGCGCACCTTTGGCTACTACAACGCGGGCCAGGATTGCACGGCCGCATGCCGGGTTTACGCCGGAGGCAAGGTCTATGACAGATTGGTCGCCGACTTGTCGAGCGCGGCCAAGAGCATCAAGGTCGGCATGCAAGACGACCCTGAATCGGAAATCGGCCCGCTCATCAGCGATCGCCAGCGCAACCGCGTCGCAAGCTTCGTCGAGCGCGCGCAGATGACGGGCCACATGGAAATCACGGCCGGTGGCAAGGCGCGCGCCGGCGCGGGCTTCTTCTACGAGCCCACCGTGGTGGCGGGAGCGCGCCAGGAAGACGAGATCGTGAAACGCGAAGTCTTCGGCCCGGTGGTCAGCGTGACGCGCTTCAGCGACACAGAGCAGGCCATTGCCTGGGCCAACGACAGCGACTACGGGCTCGCGTCAAGCGTGTGGACCCAAGACGTGGCCAAGGCGATGCGCGTCGCGAAGAAGCTGCAATACGGCTGCACCTGGATCAACACCCACTTCATGCTCGTCAACGAGATGCCGCACGGCGGCATGAAGTCATCGGGCTACGGCAAGGACATGAGCATGTATGCACTGGAGGACTACACGGTGGCGCGGCATGTGATGGTGAAGATGTAGCTTGTGCCGCCGGGCCGCGTCAGCGCTGCTAACCCGCCTCGTAGATCGCGAACACCTTGTTGGAGTTGAAGATGTTCGTCTCAATGAACTCGCTCCACTCGAGTTTCGCGCCCAGGCTCTGCATGGCGCCCATCAGTGCCCACCAGTTGAGCACTTCCTGTTGGCCCGCGTGCTCGACATCCATTAGCGAACGCGAGCGCCAGTAGGCGTAGTCGCGCGCGGTCATGGCGTCATAAAGGCGACGGTCCTGCTCGGTATCCGGCCGCAGGCGCCAGGTGTGGTCGACCAGGAAAGCGTGCGACCAGGAGGAGGATGCGAGCAAGGCGACGCGATAGGGGCTCGCCTTCAGCGCCTGTGCCGTTGCCGCGCCGAGGTCCATGAAGCGCCTGGGCGATGGCGATGGGGGATCGAAGTCGACAGCGCGGTCCATGCGGGTCATGGACCCACGGCAAGACACGACTCGGCGTCCGTAGCAGTTGAGTGGAAAGCACAGCGTCGGGTGGTCGAATCCCTTGCGCTGGTAGTCGAGGTACAGGATCGCGTTGGTGAATGCGTGCGCCACGCTGTGGTGGTGCAGGGGCTTGTAGGCATACGCGACATCGAAGTCGCGTTCGATGAGCGCCGTGACGAGGTGCTTGGCAATGTCGGGACGGCCGCGCAGCCGATAGCACAGCGAATCGTCCTCGTTCCACACGTTCGCCTTGGCCTTCATGAACGATGACGCTTCCGCGTGGGCCCAGGGGCGCAGCTCCATGTCCTCGTAGGCGAGGATCGCGAATGGAGGAATGATGTCTTCGCGGAAGTTCTCGTATTGGTCGTCGCCCCAAATGAGCACGACGTCCGGCTTGAACTCGTCCAGCCGCGCGCGAACTCGTGCCAAGCCGGCCACCAGGGCGGCCCGATGGGCCGCGGCGGCGCGCGCACCTTTGTCGCCGGCCCACTCTTCGAGCATGGCAGCGGGCCAGTGTCGCGGGTCCTTCGCCGCGGCGGGAATGGCGGGGTCATCCAGAGTCCAGCGCAAGATGCCGGACATGTCGGCATCTGGGAGGCTGAGAGGGGGGTAGTGCGTGATGCCCAAGCCAAGAATCTCTGCCATGCGTTGTGCTCCGTTGGAGGCGCGTCAAAATGTGAGTGCCGATGCGAGCACCACGTGCTCAGGCCCTGCGTATCTCGGCAAAATGTAGCCGCTTCATCCAGGCGGGGTGGAGGCGAGACACTTGAGGCAAACCCCTATGCGGCTGGCGCCCCGCGCCCACAGAATGGGCTTTGATGTCGTGCCCGGCTCGGCTGATCGACGACGAAGGTCGTCCCCGAACTCCGAACAAGGGTTCGCGGTCATGGACGCAAAGTCAGACCCTCAAGCACGCCGCAACCGCGATTGCTCGCGCGCGAGTTCGATGAATTCGGTGGCCACGGGCTTCAGCCCCGAGCCGCGCCGCCAGACCAGCCCCACGTCGATGGTGGGAACTTCGTCGCGCAAGCGGCGCACGTCGACGTGCTCGGCGTCGAGCGTCCACGGCCGGTACAGAAAGTCGGGCAGCACGGCGATGCCCGCACCGGCGCCGACGAGCGAGCGCACGGCCTCGAGCGACGAGGTGCGCAATATCGTGCGCGGCTTCAACTGGTGACGCGCCCACACGCCTGCCATCAACTCGTCGATGCGGTCGGCTTCCAGCACGATCTGGTCGAACTCCGCGCATTGCGCGAGCGTGATCTCGTCGTTGCCCGTCAACTCATGGTTCGATGGCAGCCAGACGCGGTTTTGGCTGCGCGTGAGCGTTTCAGAGAGCATCGCCTGCGGTTCGCTGAGCGCATTGCTGACCATGATCGCCACGTCGAGCTCGCCGTTGATCAGCAGGTGTTCGAGAAATCGCGGCGCGTCTTCCGTGACGAACACTTCGACGGCGGGGCAGTTGCGGCGGAAACGGCTGAAGAGTTCGCTGAGGTAGTAGCCCGCCACCAGGCTCGTCACGCCCACCGCAAGTACACCCAACAGCTCAGGTTCCGTGTCGCCGCCGTGCAGGCGCAGCGCGTCGGCCACCGAGGCGATGACTTTGCGCGCGCTTGCCAGGAACCGGTGCCCTTGCGGCGTGAGCGTCATTCCCTTGGAACTGCGCTCGAACAGAACGCTGCCGAGTTCGGCCTCCAGCTCGGCCAGGCTCTTCGTCAATGCGCTCTGGGCGATGTTCAACATGCGCGACGCTGAGGCGACCGAGCCGCTTTCAGCGACGGCGATGAAATAGCGGAACTGGCGCAGGGTGATGTGGCGGTAGTTCATCGAATCTGGCGGTTTTCCAGGGGCGCAACCGCGGTTGTAACCGATGCCGGGTCGGTGCCGGCCTGTTCCGGTGCAAACCTTGGGCGTCGACACAGGCAGCGCTGCGCAACGCGCATACTCGCGGCCTCCACCTGAGACCGAAGCCGCATCGGACGGGCTTCAATCTCCCGCGCATGCCGGGCTACCTCACCAAACAAGAACAGATTCAAATCAGCGGTGTCGCCGACCTGACGATCCGCTCGCTGCTCGACCGCGAGCAGTATGCCGACCCCTTGGGTGAGGCGCAGCGCATGGGAATCGTCTCGGCGGCGTGGCCTTTGTTCGGTCTGCTCTGGCCCTCCGGTGTGGAACTCGCGGCGCGCCTCGCATTGCGGCCGGTCAGCGCAGGCGAACGCATCCTCGAACTGGGTTGCGGCCTGGGCCTGGCGAGCCTGGTCGGGCACCGGCGCGGTGCCGACGTGACGGCCAGCGACCGCCATCCCCTGGCGAGGCAGTTTCTGCGCGAAAACCTCACGCTCAACGCGCTGTCGCCGATGAAGTACCGGCACGGCGATTGGGGGTTCGCCGAGGCACCTGCTGCGCACCGAAGCACAAGCGCCAGCGACGCCGTGCTTGGGCGCTTCGAGTTGATCATCGCCAGCGACGTGCTCTACGAGCGCGATGTGAGCGGTGCGCTCGCCGCCTTCATCGCATTGCATGCCACACCGCGCTGCGAGGTTTGGATCGTTGACCCGGACCGCGGCAACCGGCCGGCGTTCAACCGCTGGATGGCCGCGGCGGGGTTTGCGTTGAGCGAACTGCGGCTCGATCGCGCGGCGACGCGTCATGCGGCCGCCTACAAGGGCCGCTTGTTGACCTACACGCGCAGCGAATTCCCGATAGCCGTGGACCCGTCGTGAAAATCAAGCACGAACAAACAAAGTCACCAGAGGGTCGGCGCCACGTTGCCGGCTCCAGTGGCCATGGGTCGCGGCGTTGAAGGTGGTGCCGGGCGGCAGCACGTCGGCCGAATAAAAGTGTTCACCCGGCTTGAAGATGCGCGAGCTGCCGCCTTGCAAGCCGATTTCCATTTCGCCTTTGAGAATGAACACCCACTGCGGCGTGACGGTGCAGTGAAACTCGCTGCGAAAGCCCACCGGGCTTTCGCGCAATTGCATGGCGTTGCTCGGCAGGGGCGTTGAAAGCATCGATTGCGCCGAGCCTTCGGTCAGCGTTATGGGCTCGTCGCGAAAGCGCGCCCGGCCATCGGCGCCGGTGTAGAGAGTCACTTTCGTGAACGTCGCGCGTGTCGGATCAGGCATGGCAAGCGCGCCCTTGCGGCGCCCGTGTGAAAACATTTTCGCACTGTAGCTGCTGCACTGCCTGCCGGGGGCGCTGCAAGTGGGCCGAGACCCAAAGCCTGGCAGGCACCCGGCCGTGGACAATCGCGGCAGTTGGGAGAAACTGCGATGAGAGTCCAGGTAGCGATCGTCGGCGCGGGGCCGGCGGGTCTGTTGCTCGGTGCCTTGCTGCACCGAGCGGGCGTCGAGGCGTTGATCGTCGAGCAGCGCAGCGCCGACTACGTGCTGGGCCGCGTGCGCGCCGGCGTGCTCGAGCAGGGCACGGTGGACTTGCTCGACCAGCTGGGCCTGGGTGCGCGTCTGCACGCCGAGGGTCTGGTGCACGGCGGCGTGGAGCTGTCGTTCGGCGGGCAGCGGCACCGCATCGATTTGAACAAGTTGAGCGGTGGCAAGAATGTCACCGTCTACGGTCAGACAGAGATCACGCGCGACCTGATGCAAGCGCACCGCGCGATGGGCACGCGCATCGTCTACGAAGCCGAGCAGGTGAGCTTGCACGACTTCGACGGCACCAAGCCAAGCGTGCGCTGGCTGAGCGCGGGCAAGGCGCAGCAAGTCGAATGCGATTTGATCGCAGGCTGCGACGGCTACCACGGCGTGAGCCGCGCGAGCGTTCCGGTCAGCGCGATCCAGACTTTCGAGCGGGTCTACCCATTCGGCTGGCTCGGTGTGTTGTCGGACACGCCACCGGTGTCCGCTGAGGTGATGTACACGAATCACGAACGTGGCTTCGCGCTGTGCAGCATGCGTTCGATGACACGCGCGCGCAACTACGTGCAGTGTTCGCTCGAAGACTCGGTGGAGCAATGGTCCGACGCCAGGTTCTGGGACGAGCTGCGGCGGCGCTTGGACCCGCAGGCCGCGCAGACGCTGGTCACCGGCCCATCGATCGAGAAGAGCATCGCGCCGCTGCGCAGCTTTGTCGCCGAGCCGATGCGCTTCGGCCGCCTGTTTCTCGCCGGTGACGCCGCGCACATCGTTCCGCCCACGGGTGCCAAGGGATTGAACCTGGCGGCCAGCGATGTGAAGTTGCTCGGCGAGTCGATGATCGAATACTTTCGCGACAAGAGCAGCGCCGGCATCGACACCTATTCGCAGCGCTGCTTGCGGCGCGTCTGGCGCGCCGAGCGCTTTTCATGGTGGCTCACCTCGCTGCTGCACAAGTTCCCCGACACCGGCGGATTCGGCCAGAAGATGCAGGCGGCGGAACTCGACTACCTGGTGAACTCGGTGGCCGCGTCGACGGCGATGGCGGAAAACTATGTCGGCCTGCCGCTTTGATTCACCCAGACACCAGGGCGACGCTGACCAAACCCCCGCGAGGGATTTGTTCAGCGTTGCCCTAACATCGAACCGCGCCACCTCCGAGTTGGCGCGTCAACCGCTGGAACAACCATGAGCACACGCACCGCACCGCCCTTTCGTGCCGACCACGTCGGCAGTTTCTTGCGCCCCAAACGCCTGCTCGACGCACGCGAAAAAAACCAGAAGGGTGAGTTGAACGCGGCCGGCCTGCGCGCCGTGGAAGACGACGCGATTGGCGAGATCGTGAAGTTTCAGCAAGACGTGGGTCTGCAAAGCATCACCGACGGCGAGTTCCGCCGCACCTATTTCCACATCGACTTCCTGGCGCAGCTCGGTGGCGTGAAGACCGACATTCCGGTGATGATCACCAAGCCCGACGGCAAGCTCGAACTCGCGCCGCCCGTGATGCGCGTCGTCGACAAGGTGCGCCATGTGAAAGACATCCAGCGCGCCGATTTCGACTACCTTCAAAGCAAAGTTGCGAAGGGCTTGACGCCCAAGGTCACGATCCCCTCGCCGACGATGCTGCACTTTCGCGGCGGGCGCGCGGGCATCAGCCGCGAGCACTATCCCGACCTGGAGCCGTTCTACCAGGACGTGGCGAACGCCTATGGCGACGAGTTGCGGTCCCTGGCCGCCGCCGGCTGCACCTATGTGCAGCTGGACGACACGAATCTCGCTTACCTGTGCGACGACAAGATGCGCGAAGCGGCGCGCTCGCGCGGCGACGACCCCGACGAGCTGCCGCACCGCTACGCGTCGTTCATCAACCGAGTCGTCGCGCAAAAGCCGGCCGGCATGACGCTCACGGTGCACCTGTGCCGCGGCAATTTCCAAAGCACGTGGGCGGCGCAGGGCGGCTACGAACCGGTGGCGCAGGCGCTGCTGAGCGAGATGAACGTGGATGGCTACTTTCTCGAATACGACGATGCGAGGAGCGGCGACTTCAAGCCCTTGCGGCATCTGCCCAAGGGCAAGATCGTCGTGCTCGGCCTGGTGACGACGAAGCTGGGCCAGCTCGAATCGAAAGACGACCTGAAGCGGCGCATCGACGAAGCGTCGAAGTACGCGCCGCTCGACCAGTTATGCCTGTCGCCGCAGTGCGGCTTCAGCAGCACAGTGCACGGCAACGCGATCGCGGTGGAAGCGCAGCGTGCGAAGCTGGCGCTGGTGGTTGATGTGGCGCGGGAGGTTTGGCAGGGGCGCTAGCGGGAGCGTTGGGCAACCTCGCCCTCACTCCAACCCTCTCCCGCGAGCGGGAGAGGGAGAGGGAGAGGGAGAAAGTAC
Source organism: Burkholderiales bacterium (assembly GCA_031419535.1). Classification (GTDB taxonomy): domain Bacteria; phylum Pseudomonadota; class Gammaproteobacteria; order Burkholderiales; family Burkholderiaceae_C; genus JAEMQF01. Next base: position 13,121 of record JANOLA010000724.1, read on the forward strand.
GAGCGCAGCGAAAGCTCTCGGCCCAGGGAGCGCTCAGACGTGCTTCACGCCGAACATCTGGCGCAGGTAGGCGAGAAAGGTTTCGTCCGTGCACATCGTCTTGCCTGGCGAATCGGCGAGTTTGGCGACGGGCTGGCCGTTGCAGCGCACCAGTTTCATCACGATGCCCAGCGTCGTGAGCCCGGTATCGTTGGACAAATTGGTGCCGATGCCGAAGCCCAGCTGGGTGCGGTCGCCGAAGTGCGCGTACAGGCGAAACGCGGTGTCCAGGTCGAGCCCGTCGGAGAACACGAGGCGCTTGGTGTGCGCGTCGATGCGCAGCTTTGCGTAGTGTGCGAGCGCCTTTTCGCCCCACAGGGTCGGGTCTCCCGAATCGTGGCGCAGGCCGTCGAAGAGTTTGGCGAAATACAAGTCGAAGTCGGCGAGGAAGGCGTCCATGCCCACCACGTCGGTCAGCGCGATCCCCAGGTCGCCGCGGTACTCCTGGACCCAGTCTTCGAGTGCGGCCTTCTGGAAGTCACGCAGCCGCACGTCGAACGACTGGTAGGACTGCATGTATTCATGCGCCATCGTGCCGATGGGAACCAGGTCGAGGGTTCGCGCCAGGTGCACGTTGGAGGTGCCGCGGAAGAACTGCGGCACTTCATTCTTGAGGGTGCGCACCACCTCGGCCTGCCAAGCGCCTGAGAAGCGGCGTCGCACGCCAAAGTCGAAGAATTCGAAGGGGTGGCGGCGCTGCAAGGTCTTGCCGAAGGCCAGCACCTGCTGCACCTTCTCGGCGAGCCGGCGCCGGCCGAATTGCAGCGCAGTGGCTTCGTCGAAGCGCCGGAAGTAGAGCTCGTTGACGATCGCCAGCACGTAGATCTCGAAGCCCATCACATGCACTTGCGGACCGCGCGCGACGATCTCCAGTGAGCTGCCATTCGCGCGGACGTCGATGAATTCGCGCTGGAAGCGAAAGATGCGCAGGAAGTCGACGAAGTCCGACTTGATGAAGCGCAGGTCGCGCATGTACGCCAGCTCGTCGGGCTTGAACGCCAGCGTGCACAGGTGGTCGAGCTGCTCGTTGAGCTCGGGCAGCAGGTCGGCCAGCGGGTACTGGGTCTCGTTGCGGCACGCGAAGTTGTACTCGGCCTGCGCCTGCGGGTGCCGATGCAGCATCGTCTGCCACATCGTGAACTTGTAGAGGTCCGTCTCGAGCAGGCTGTGGATGATCGGATTCATGGCGATGTAGGGCTGCCCGAAGACGCGATTCTGCACGCGAAGGGCCTGCGCCGGCCCAGGGCTTATCCGGGCACGGCTCCCGTCAAACGCCCGGTGGCAGCAGGTGTTCGCCGCGAAACAGCGCGTCGAGTGGCTCGCGGTCCCGGATCAGCCAGGCCTGGTCGCCCGACACCATGACTTCGGCGGCGCGCGGCCGGCTGTTGTAATTGCTCGCCATGCTCATGCTGTAGGCGCCGGCCGACAGCACCGCGATGTGGTCGCCGGGCCGCACCGCGAGGGCGCGGTCGCGGCCGAGCCAGTCACCCGATTCGCAGACCGGGCCGACGACGTCGTACGTGATCGGCGCACTGTCGCGCAGCCGGCACGCGCGGATGTCCATCCACACGTTGTACATGGCAGGGCGAATCAGGTCGTTCATCGCTGCGTCGACGATGCAGAAGTTCTTTTCCGCGGCCGACTTCAGGTACAGCACTTCGCTGACCAATACCCCGGCGTTGCCGACGAGTGAGCGGCCGGGCTCGAACAGGATCTTGCGATGCGAATGGCCGCGCGCGTCGATGCGCTCGAGCAAGGCACGAACCAGATCGGTGGCCGATGGCGGCGCCTCGTCGCTGTAGGTGATGCCCAGGCCGCCGCCGACGTCGAGGTGCTGAATCGGGATGCCCTGCGCCTCGATGCCTTCGATCAGATCGAGCAGGCGGTCGACCGCGTCGAGGTAGGGACCGATCTGCGTGATTTGCGAACCGATGTGGCAATCGATGCCGATCACTTCGAGCCCCGGCAACGCAGCCGCCCGCCGGTACGACGCGAGCGCACTTTCATGCGCGATGCCGAACTTGTTCGACTTCAGGCCGGTGGAGATGTAGGGATGGGTCTTGGCGTCGACATCGGGGTTGATGCGCAGGCTGATGCGCGCGGTGCGCGCGATACGCGTCGCCACTTCGGAGAGCACGTCGAGTTCGGCGTCGCTCTCGACGTTGAAGCACAGCACGCCGAGTTCGAGCGCGCGCTGCATCTCGGCGCGGGTCTTGCCGACCCCGGAAAACAGCACCGAGGAAGCCGAGCCACCCGCGGCCAGCACGCGTTCGAGTTCGCCCACCGACACGATGTCGAAGCCGCAACCCAGGCGCGCGAAGGTCTGCAGCACCGCGAGGTTGGAGTTCGCCTTCATCGCGTAGCAAATCAGGTGATCGCGGCC
>JANOLA010000725.1:0-2831 GCA_031419535.1 Burkholderiales bacterium
GCGTATTCCTTCTCACGGTACAGCGCCAGCGACCAGAAGTGCGGCGGCGTCCAGACGAAGACAATCAAAAATAGCAGCAACGCGTCGCTGTCGATAGTCCCCGTGACCGCGGTCCACCCCAGTACTGGCGGTGCGGCGCCAGCGGCGCCGCCGATGACGATGTTCTGCGGCGTTGCCGGCTTCAAGAACAGCGTGTAAACCACCGAGTAGCCGATCAAGGAAAGGAACGTCAGCGCCGCAGTCAGCGCGTTGACGCCAATCGCCAGGATTGCCATCGAAAGTAGAGCGAGGATTGCCGCGAAGACAATCGCTTGGCGCAGCGCTAACTTGCCGGAGGGCAGCGGGCGCGCTCGGGTACGCGCCATGATCGCATCGAGCCGCTGCTCGAGGATATGGTTGAAGGCAGCGGCGGAACCCGCCGCCAGCGAAATACCCAGCGTGGCGAGAACCAAAACATCGAGTGGCACGAAACCCGGAGTGGCGAGAAACATGCCGACCACGGCAGTAAAGGCGATCAGCGCCACCACGCGCGGCTTGGTGAGCTCCAAGTACGGCTTCAGGCCGTTCGGTGCGGGCAGAAACAACGAAGGCCTCCGCGCTCGTCGGCCATTCGCGTCATCGGCGGCCGGTTTGGGGTTCGACTCGACGCCGAGCCAGCTTCCAGTACAGAAGCGCAGCGCTGATGCCGAACACCAAGTGGGCGGTCAGCGTCGTCCACCCTTGCAACTCCGTGAGCCACGGAAACACGTGAGTGAGCGCATGAAAATTGATCAGGTAGAGGAACAGCCCGAAGGCCGCGCCGATCAGCAGCATCGGCGTGACGCTGCTGTCGTAGCGGTAGCCGGCGAGCACATAACCCAGCACCATGCCGAACGCAACGCCTAGCAGGTAGTGGGTGGCCAGCGCCATGCCGACGATCACGGGATCGAAGGAAAACGGCGACCCTTGCAGCGGACCAACCCCCAGCGTGAGCGCGGCGACCAGCTGCGATATTCGCCACGGTCCGCTGCTGCCGGAAAGTGTCGCCCACGCCAGTTCCAGCACCATCAGGATCGCGCCAGCGGCGAACCCTGAGACCGCTGCCGCAGCCCAATCGGGCTCGCGGTGCTCCCAGTGATGCAGATTCATTCGGAGTTCCATTGCTCAGCTCCTCCACGACACAGGCGCTGCACCACGGCGGCGCAACTCATGGGAAAGCCGGAATGTTCGGCTCGATGCCCTCGAGATGGGCCTCGGGATGTAGCGCCTGCAAGCGCTCCTCGATTTCCTCGACACGCGAGCGCGGCACGTCAGCCATCAGCAGGATTTGCCCCTCCTCGATGGCGGGCGCAAAGCGCTTCAGGCGGCTGCTCGGGGTCGAGACACCGATCATGCTGGACGCCCACGCACCGAAGACCGAGCCCACAATCGCCAGCACGGCGGCCATGCCGGCATACGACGGCTTCTCGCCGAGCGGAAAGATCAGCGCGCCGACCACGCCGACCACGGCCCCCAGCGCCGCGCCGATCACGAGGCCGGCCTGGGCGGAACGAATCACGTCCGACGTCTGGAGCACGTTGGCGGCGTGCAGCCCGGTCATGTCGGCACCCTCGCGCCCGACGAAATGGATATGCTGCCATGCGATGCGCGCCAGCAGCAGGTCGTTCTCGGTCCGAATGGCGCTCGCCAGATCGGGCAACAGCCAGTAGATGCGTCTGCGCATGGTTCTGTCCCTCCTTGCGCGATTTGTACACCGGTTCGTACAAGCTGTCACCTAACAAATACCCCAATCGCGGCAATGCGAACTCCGTCTTGCGCGTCGAAAGGCCGGCCGGCAAACCCCGGCACGACGCAGGATGCCTGGACGTCGAGGGCTTCCCGCTCGAGAACCACTGGTATTTGGTGTATCCCGCGGGCAAGCAGGTATCGACGGTGGCGCGCGCCTTCCTGGATTTCGCGCGCGCCCAGGCGAAGGGGCTGGTGTCGGGTACCCTTGCGCGGAATTGACGATTCGGCCCTCGACACAGCATCACGATGCACGACACGCACAAGCTCGAAGCGGTGCTGCGCTATCACGAACGCACCAAACACCACTTCAACCGCTATGCCTGCGGGCCGGGCCAGCTCGACTGGGCGAACCAGCCGAATCCGTTTCGCCGCTACGACGGCGCACCACTGAACCACCTGCCGCTGCTCGGCGCGGATGAAGAGCCGCTGTCGCCGCATTACGAAGACCTGTACCTTGCGGGATCGGTGCCGAGCGCGCCGCTCACGTTGCGCTCGTTGTCGCGGCTCTTTGAGTACGCGCTGGCGATTTCCGCGTGGAAGCAGGCTGGCGACACGCGCTGGGCGCTGCGCTGCAATCCGTCGAGCGGCAACTTGCACCCGACCGAGGGCTACCTGCTGATCGGGCCGCTGGCCGGTTTGGCCGGGTTGGCCGGGCTGAATGGGCTGAATGCGCTGAACGACAGCGCCGGCCTGTACCACTACGTGGCCGATGAGCATGGCCTCGAGCGACGCGCCGACTGCCCGCTCGCCTGGTTCACGCAGCTGACGCGCGATCTCGCGCCGCAGGCTTTTCTGATCGGGCTCACAACTATCCACTGGCGCGCGGCGTGTAAATACGGCGAGCCCGCCTTTCGCTATTGCCAACACGACATCGGACACGCGATCGGCGCGCTGCGCTTCGCCGCGGCGACGCTCGGCTGGAGCGCGCGCGTGCTGCACGACGCAGATGACGAGACGGTGCACCACCTGCTCGGGCTGGACCGCGCCGAAGATTTCACCGGCGCTGAGCGAGAACACCCGGGCCCGCTCCTCGCCGTCTGGCCGGGCGAGCGGATCGAAGGATC
>JANOLA010000726.1:0-1610 GCA_031419535.1 Burkholderiales bacterium
GCCCGGCTACCGGCGCGCGCAACTGTGGCGCGACATCAAGCAGCGCATCCATGAGCTCGTCGACACCAAGCAGGTCAGCCCGCTGTGGATCATCGACGAGGCGCAGAACCTGCCCAGCGACTTCTTCCGCGACTTCCCCTCCTTCCTGAACTTCGCCTTCGATTCGCGCGACCTGATGAGCGTGTGGCTGGTGGGCCATCCTGCCTTGGCGCATATCCTGGAGCGCGCCCCGTACGCGGCCCTGCACAGCCGCATCCAGGTGCGCGTTGCGCTCAAACCCGTCTTCGAGCGCGAACGATTCCAACTCCTCATCCGCCATGCCCTGACCAGCGCCGGCTGCCAGCACACCTTGCTCGCCGACTCGGGGATGGAGATCTTGCGCCAGGCCTCCAAGGGCCTGCCCCGACAGGCCGGGCGCATCCTTTGCACCGCCATGCGACTGGCCGTGCCCAAGGGCCTGAACCATCTGCCCGACGAGCTCGTGCAACAGGCCATCGCGGAGCTGCAATGAAACGACGCTCCAAACGCTCTTCACCCATGGCCGGTGCGCTCATCCCGATGCCCAGATTGAGCGACGACGCCGTCATCCAGATCCACGACTTCATCCATCACGTGCTGGACCTCTTCGAGGCCCGCTACGGCGATCAGATCCATCGCTTCTACGAGGATCTGTGCGGCGACTGCCGCACCGAGTCGGACCGCAACCTGACCCTGGACGATCCTCCATTCTGAAACGCCATGGCAATAAATAACGCCGCCAGCTTCAACGCTTGGCGGCGTTGCTCTTGGTTGCTCTTTGCTCGCGCCGTCGGCGGCGACGCCGCCACGCTTGCGTCTCACGTTGCGCGAGATTCGGGTACTGCCGAAAAGACGGTGAGACACGCCGCCTTGTTCAACCTCGAATAGCGTGGGCGGGCTACTCGAATTTATCGCGGGTCATAACAGGTGTACCTGAACCAGGTGCTGGCGGACGGCCGGCGTGAGGAAATTCTGCTGGCGATGCGCTATCTGGCAACTGCCTTCGGTGGCGTGACGGGCGTCGCCCGCGCGACCAAGCTCAACGCTCGCACGCTCTACCGCACGCTCTCGGAGCGCGGCAACCCGGAGCTGGATACCTTCACGTCGTTGCTCAAAGTCATGGGGCTTCGTCTCGCCGTGGCTCCGCTGAAGCCAACACGCGCGAAGCGCCTGCAGGCCGCTTGAAATGCAACCGCGCCGGTACCCCCCACGCCTTCGCCGACAAGCCGCGACGTGCAGTGGACGCGATTTCACGCTGCCCGCCAACCGCGGCGTGGCCTGGAACACGACACCGGCACCTTAGGTGACCTGGCATGGTCACGACGTGAGAGGCCCGCGCAGCCGCGCGCAGCTTCGAGCCTGTCCGCAGAACCGATATGGACAGCGACTGCGCTTCCTGTCATCGTCCGGACTCGCGCCATTGCCATCCGAATCGGCAACCCGCAACACCTCCACCAGACTTGGGTGCGCCCATGCCCGACCCCGACCTCGCCAAACAATTCGCCGGGAAGATGCTGAACATCTACACCGGCGCGGTGCTGACGAAGCTGATCGACATCGGCTACCAGACCGGCTTGTTCGAAGCCTCCAAG
>JANOLA010000727.1:0-3519 GCA_031419535.1 Burkholderiales bacterium
GCAACGCCAAGGCGTTGGTCGAGTTCTTGAAGACCCGCATGGAGGCGGGCGACCTCCGCGCGGTCATCGACCGGGAGTATCCCCTCGAGGCAATCGCTGACGCCTATCGCTATGTGGAGACAGGGCAGAAGACCGGCGTCGTCGTCATCAACGTGAGGCCAGCCGATCCGAACGCGCTCGCAGCAACTGCCTGACCGTGTCAAACGATGAACGACACACACGCAAAGTAGATCAGCAAGCTCAGCACATCCTGCACGATCGTGGCCAACGGCCCGCTGCCGTAGGCCGGGTCGCTCCCCATTCGGCCGAGCAGCCAGGGCAGCAGCAGCCCGAGCACGGTGGCCACCGCGCACGCGCCGGCCAGGGCCAGCACCACCGCCAGCGCGAGTCGCAGTTCGCCGAACACCAGCCAGATGAACGGAAACGCGATCGTCGCGAGCACCGCGCCGATCAGCATCCCGGTGCGCAGCTCGCTGCCGAGCAGATGACCCACGCTGACGCGGCTCAGCGACAGGCCGCGAACGGCGACAGCTTCGCTCTGCGTGCCGATCGCGTCGGCCAGGTACACCAAGCCGGGGATGAAAAACGCGATCACCGGTTTGCGCGCCAGCTCGGCCTCGAACTGCGCGACGACAAAGGTTGCCGCCATGCTGCCCAGCAAACCGACGACGAGCCACGGCAAGCGGTGCCTCGCGCGGCGCAGCGGCGGCGCTTCGACCGCATCGCGCGCCTGTTCGGTCTCGTGGGCGATGCCGGCCAGTCGATGCAAGTCTTCCACGTGCTCGCGCCGCAGGATGTGCAACAGCGCCGCGGCGCCGACCACGCCGAGCAGCTTGCCGGCTGCGTCGGTCACCGGCACGGCGCTCAGCTTGTGGTGCAGTGCGAGCGAGGCCACATGCTCTTGTTCGTCGCCCGGCCTGACGGGAGGCAACTGTGGGTGCGCTGCCGCGGCGAGCCGGCGTTCGTCGGGCAACAACAGCAGTTCACCGAGCGGCACGATGCCGAGCAACTGCGCTTGCGCATCGACCACGCACAGCACGTCGGCGTGATCGCTCCTGTCGGGGTGCGTTTGTTGCAGGCGCTTGCGCAGCTCACCGGCCGTCTCGTCGCCGTGCGCGAGCAGCGCGGCGGGCCGCATCACATGCGCGATCGAACGGGTGCTGCTGCTGAGCTTCTTCATTGGCGGTGGCGGAAGCGTTTCGCACGATAGAGGCCCGGGCCCAGCGGGCCTTGTCTCAGATCAAGCCAGGTCGCTCCTGGGGACCTATGCTTCGGAACGAGATCGAGACCGGCCAGGCAGGTGGGCAGGTGGGCAGGACATGAAGCACTACATCGATGTCTGCAACGGCGATGCCGACGGCCTGTGCGCCGTGCTGCAGTGGCGCCTGCATGAACCGGCGCAGGCCACGCTGGTCACGGGGCTGAAGCGCGATATCGCCTTGCTCGATCGGGTGCAGGCGGTGCCGGGCGACGAGCTGTTGGTGTGCGACATCTCGATGCAGCGCAACCGCGTGGCCCTGTTGCGGCTGCTCGAACAGGGGGCGCGGGTGCGCTACTTCGACCATCACGCGGTGTGTGATGTGCCCGCCCATCCGAACCTGGAAGCCCATATCGAGTTCGGCGCTCGAGTCTGCACCAGCCTGTTGATGGACCGCTACATCGGTGGCGCGCATCGGGCCTGGGCGCTGGTGGGTGCCTACGGCGACAACCTGACTGAAGTGGCTGACGCGCTGGCTGAAGGCACTGGGCTGGCCGAGCAAGACCGCGCCCGGCTGCGCTTGCTCGGCGAGGCGATCAACTACAACGCCTACGGCGAAGACGAGCACGACGTGCACATCGCTGCGGCGCACCTGTACCCGATCATGGCGCGCTATCCCGACCCGCTCGATCTGCTCGTGCACGAACCCATCGCGCAGCAACTCGACGTCTTGCGCCGTGCCGATCTCGAACTCGGCGAGGACCTGGCGCCGCACTGGGAGAACGATCGCGCCTGCGTCGTCGTCCTGCCCGATGCCCCCTGGAGCCGGCGCGTGATCGGCGCCCTGGCGAATCGCTTGTCCAGCGCGCATCCGACGCGCGCGCACGCGCTACTCAAGCCTTTGCGTGACGGTGGCTTCGTGGTCAGTGTGCGTGCACCGCTGACCGCACCGGGCGGTGCGAATGAGATGTGCAACCGCTTCGGCGGCGCCGGGCGCGCGGGCGCGGCGGGAATCGACCGGCTGCCGGACTCTGAACTCGAGCGATTCATCGGCGAATTCGCCTCCTTCCCGTTTCATTTTGCCGATCGTGACGTTAGCGCGTAACCATGCTGCTGTTTTGTCTTGACCCCGATTGCAGCTTCGCGCCATCGCTCGCCGCTGCGTTGGGCGAACCCTTGAGCCCGTTCGAAGACCGCAGCTTCGAAGACGGCGAGCACAAACTGCGGCCCCAGGTCGATCCGCGCGGCGCCGACACCTATGTGATGTGCAGCCTGCATGGCGGCCCGCATGACATCCCGAACCAAAGCCCACACGACAAGCTGTTCCGCCTGCTGGTGTTCATCGCCGCGCTGCGCGAGCATGGCGCCGCGCGCGTCACCGCGCTGGTGCCGTATCTCGCCTACGCCCGCAAAGACCGCCAGACCAAGCCGTTCGATCCGGTCACGCTGCGCTACGTGGCGCAGTTGTTCGAGGCCGTCGGCCTGGCGCAGATCATCGTGCTGGAAGTGCACAACGTCGCCGCGTTCCAGAACGCGTTTCGCTGCACGACGCTGCACCTCGAGGCGCATCGTGCCTTCGATGCGGTCTTGCCCGAGCTCGCCGCAGACGCCCCGCTGGCCGTGGCGTCGCCCGACCCCGGCGGCGTCAAGCGTGCGCAGTTGTGGCGCGAGTCGTTGATCGAGCGGCTCGCGCGGCCGGTGGGTTTTGCGTTCGCCGACAAGCGCCGCAGTGCGGGCCTCGTCAGCAGCGCCAACCTGGTGGCGGGCGATGTGGCCGGGATGACGGTGCTCTTGCTCGACGATCTGATCGCCAGCGGCGACACGATGAAGCGTGCCGCGCTGGCCTTGCGCGACGCCGGCGCGCGAGAAGTGATTGCCTGCGCGGCGCACGGCCTGTTCATCGCGCCGGCCGCCGATGTGCTGGCCGACGCCGTGGTGTCGCAGGTGCTCGTCACCGACAGCGTGCCGCCGTTCCGTTTGCCCGCCGCCGGGCCGGTGAGCCGCAAGCTCCGCATCGTCTCGGCCGTGCCGCTGTTCGCGCAGGCGATCAGGGAATGCCGCGATTCGTGGCGGCGTTGACGACGGGGCTGGCGTCGAGTGCGTGCAAAGCCGCGACGGCACGATCGATGTAGCGTTGTGCCAGCGGCGGCCAGCGCTGCGGCTCGCGCGGCGCCGGGTCGAGCAGATGAGCCATTGCCAGCCTGGCGCGCCGCAGCGCAAGGTGCGCGGTGTAGAGCTGCATCAGGGCAGGACTCGGCAGCTCGCCGAGCGAGGCCGCGATGCCGGCAATCAGGCGCGGGGCGATCCATGGCGCTGCGCCA
>JANOLA010000728.1:0-2143 GCA_031419535.1 Burkholderiales bacterium
GCTGCCGGCCTTGACGCTCGCGCTGCCCAAGGCCGACCACGTGGTGAGACACGTCATCGTGTCGCGGCCCCAGGCGCCGCTGAAGGCGGCGCCTTCCAAGGACTCGCCGCTGAAGGCGGCGCCTTCGCAGGACACTCCGCTGCACCCCGCCGAAGTCGAGTTCGAGTCGTTCCTGCAAAGCCAGCAAGCGCTGCTCGAGCCCGCAGCCACCGGCCCGGACGACCCCGGCTTCTGGCTCTATTCCTCCGGCTCGACCGGCCGCCCGAAGGGCACGGTGCACTCGCACGCGAATCCCTACTGGACGGCAGAGCTCTACGGCAAGGGCGTGCTGGGGCTGCGCGAGAGGGACGTCTGCTTTTCCGCCGCCAAGCTGTTCTTCGCCTACGGCCTGGGCAACGCACTGAGCTTCCCGATGAGCGTGGGCGCGACGAGCATCCTGATGGCCGAGCGGCCGACGCCCGACGCGACGTTCAAGCGCTGGCTCGGCGGCGTCGCCAACACCCGGCCGAGCGTGTTTTTCGGCGCGCCGACCGGCTTTGCCGGCATGCTTGCGCACCCGAATCTGCCGGCGCGCGACGCGGTGGCCTTGCGGCTCGTGTCTTCGGCCGGCGAAGCGCTACCGGCGGAGATCGGCGAGCGCTTCAAGCGCCACTTCGGCGTCGACATCGTCGACGGCATCGGCTCCACCGAGATGCTGCACATCTTCCTCTCCAATCGACCGGACAAGGTGCGCTACGGCACGACCGGCTGGCCGGTGCCGGGCTACGCGATCGAGTTGCGCGGCGAGAACGGCGAGCCGGTGGCGGACGGCGAGATCGGCGATCTGTTCATCCAGGGCCCGTCGGCGGCGATGATGTACTGGGGCAATCGCCCCAAGACACTCGACACCTTCCAGGGCGGCTGGACCAAGAGCGGCGACAAATACGTGCGCAACGTCGACGGCAGCTACACCTACAGCGGCCGCAGCGACGACATGCTGAAAGTGAGCGGCATCTACGTCTCGCCGTTTGAAGTGGAGGCAACGCTCGTGCAGCACGCCGCGGTGCTGGAAGCGGCGGTGATCGGCAAGGAAGACATCGACGGGCTGACCAAGACCAAAGCCTTCGTTGTGCTCAAGTCGGGCAAAGCGGCAAGCGAAGAAGAACTGAAGGCCTTCGTCAAGGAGCGCCTCGCGTCGTACAAGTACCCGCGCTTCATCGAGTTCGTCGACGACCTGCCGAAAACGGCGACCGGCAAGATCCAGCGCTTCCGGTTGCGTGAGCGAGAGCAATTGAAGTGAACCGCCGCGTCGACATGTTGGCCTCCAGCCTGCGCTTCGCCGACATCGACTGGGCCGGGCGCCGCGTGCGCATCGAGCACCAGTGGATCGGCACGAGCAACCGAGCTGCCCCGCTGATCGTGTTCCTGCACGAAGGTCTGGGCTCGCTGGCGATGTGGAAAGACTTCCCCGCGCAGCTGTGCCACGCCGCCGGCTGCCGCGGCCTCGTCTACTCGCGCCCCGGCTACGGCCGCTCGACGCCGCGCGCCGCCGAACAGGCGTGGGACGTCGACTTCATGCACGCCCAGGCGCACCAGGTGCTGCCGGCGCTGTTCGAAGCGCTGGCCATCGACGCCGGCGCCGAGCCGCCCTGGCTGTTCGGCCACAGCGACGGCGGCTCGATCGCGCTTTTGCACGCGGCGAAGTTTCCACTGCGCGTGGCCGGCGTCATCGTCGCCGCGCCGCACATCATGGTCGAAGACGTGTCGGTGCAGAGCATCGCGAGAGCGCGCGACGCCTACCTGAAGACCGATTTGAAGCAGCGCCTCGCGAAGTACCACGACGACCCCGATTCGGCGTTCTGGGGCTGGAACCGCGTCTGGCAGTTGCCGGCGTTTCGCGGCTGGTCGATCGCCGCGGAAATCCAGACCGTCGCCTGCCCGCTGCTCGCGATGCAGGGCGTGGACGACGAATACGGCACGCTGGAGCAGATTCGCGGCATCGCGCGTCGCCTGCCCCAGACCCAACTGCTCGAGCTGGATGAATGCGGGCATTCCCCGCATCGCGAACAGCCCGAACGAGTGATCATTGCAAGCTCCCATTTCATCCAACACCATACCCAAGGAGAGAGACGATGAAGACGATTCGCCATACCCTGATCGCCGC
>JANOLA010000729.1:0-2651 GCA_031419535.1 Burkholderiales bacterium
CGCGCACAGTCCGGCGCGAAGCACGTAGGCTTCACCCGTCGCGGGGCACGCAGCTTCGCCCTCGCCCGTCAGCGGCAGGGCCAGCCGCTCGCCATGCCGGCTCATCCAGCCGATGTGGCGCGCGGGAACGCCGGCCATCAGCGCGAAGTCGGGCACGTCGCGGTTGATCACGGCGCCCGCCCCGACGAATGCAAAGCGTCCCACCGTCGTGCCGCACACGATCGTGCAGTTCGCGCCCAGCGTCGTCCCACGCCGCACGAGGGTGCGCCGGTATTCGCCGCGGCGAACCACGGCTGCGCGAGGGTTGTAGACATTCGTGAACACGATGCTGGGCCCGCAGAATACGTCGTCTTCGAGCGTCACCGCGTCGTAAACCGAGACATTGTTCTGAATCTTCACGTTGTCGCCGATGCGAACGTCGTTGCCGACATAGACGTTCTGGCCGAACGAGCAACCCCGGCCGATGCGCGCTCCGGCGCTGATGTGAACGAAATGCCGTCGCAGCGCCAGCCTGCCACACAAACAAACCCACCACGCCAGCACCGGACATCATCACGAATGCCAGCCCGCCACCCCACCGGCGTATGGCAGAAGCCGTCGCCATCGCGTTCAGCGAACCAGGCGCTGAATACGGCCAGGATGCCCACGAGACCCCAGGCCTCCAGGCCAAGTTCCCGGACGAACAGCGGCGCCAGTGCAAATGCGAGCGCCGAAGCGAAGATCTGACCGCCGTAGTTGGCGACGACGTTCGCGCGGAAGCTCAACGCCATCTTGTCATCGAACGCGCCGCAAGAAGCCGTCGGGCGCAACCGTGATTTGCAGCTTGGTGTGCATCGAGCGATCGATCTCGAACCCGGCGCCTTCAGCCAGGAACTGGTGCAGCGCGGTCTTGGGGTTGTTCGAGGGTCCCCAAGGGCGATCGGGAAAGACGTCCTGCGGCACGTCCTGCACGAACGTGTCGAAGACGATGCAATAGCAGCCGGTGGACACCATCGGCGCGTAGGCCCTCAGTTCGGCCAGCACGTGGTCGTGGGTGTGCATCGAGTCCAGGCAGACCATCACACGGCGTCCCGGCCCGACGAGGGCCTGGACTTGTTCGACGATCTGTGGATCGATCGACGACCCCTGAACCATGTGGATGCGATTTGCCAGTGGGTGCGCTTCGATCGAAGCGCGGTTGTGCGGGCGGATGTCGATGTCGACCCCCACAACGTGCCGACGCGGCTTGGCCGGGTCGAGCAGTTCGCCGGCGGTCGTCGCGTCGCACAAATCCAGCAGCGCCAGCAGCGATGCACTGAGCACCAGCGAGCCACCGTGCGCGATGCCGGTTTCCACAATCACGTCGGGCCGGGTCGACCAGACGATCTCCTGCAACGCAACCATGTCTTGCGGATACTGGATGATCGGTCGGCCGAGCCAGTCGAAATCGTAGACGTACTTGCGCCGCATCGACGCTTCGACCCAGCGTCGCGACTCGGCGAGGAATTCAGAGTCGCTCGCAAGTGCCCTCACGCGCGCGTCGCGCTCATCGTTGAACTGTTTGATCGGATCGGACACGACGGACCTTTGTTGGGTGGTGGAGCTGCGATCTATATTCCGACCGCCTCGAGCGGCAATCGGGGAACGTGACCGAATTCGACGCGGATTCGTTGCACGTCGATCGGCGGGAAGCAAACCCGCGGTGCACCGGTCGCCACTTCGACGCTGCAGCCGGTGAGCGCGCGCAAGCGATCTACCCATTCGTTGTGCGTGATCGTGACGCCACTGGCAACGTTGTACACGCGCTGCGCCCCACCGACGCAGATCAGCGGGAGCAACCGGACGACGTCGTCGATGTGGATGTAGTCCTTTGCGGAAGTCAATGCGGTGCGCAGGCAGATGTGGCCAGAACGCGCCTCGCGCAGGAGCGACGGGATGAAGTTGTCGGATTCTCCATCCAAGCCGCCGACCACGTTCGAAAGCCGGGCCACACGGATGCTCGGTCGCGGTATCGACAGGCACAGCGATTCGCCCAGGAGCTTGGACAGGTTGTAGAGGTCGGAAGGGTCCGAAGGCGCGACACGCAGTCGTGCGGTCTCGGCGGTCGATTCGGCGTCGATGTAGATTCGCGTCGAGGAGAGGTAGAGGAAAGAATCGAACCGCGCCTGCCGCAGAACCCTCGACAGCACGCCGACATGGGCCTCGACGGTTTCGAAGGGCTGGCCGCGGAAGTCGGCGGTCATGCCCACTGCATAGATGGCGTGGCCCCATTCATCGCCCAGGCGCCAAGCATCGTCCCGTCCGAGCACGGTGACACTGTGGTCACAAGCGCGCAAGCCGGCGGCGAGCGCCCGACCGATGACGCCGTGACCGCCCAGCACCGTGAACTTCATTGGCGCAACCCCAGCAAGCGCAGCGGCTGCCCGCCGACCACCGTGAAGGCCTGCACCTCGCCACGCACCACCGAGCCAGCCGCAACCACGCAACCATTTCGCAATATTGCGCCGTCGAGCAGCACGCAATTTGCACCAACCCAAACATCATCCTCAATCACGATACCGCCTCGGCTGGGCATGAACCCTTGGCTCTGGATCGGGCGCGAGCGGTCTCGATAGGCGTGGTTGACGGGAGCGAACGTGCAGTTGGCGGCCACGGACACCATGCGCCCGATG
>JANOLA010000730.1:0-3567 GCA_031419535.1 Burkholderiales bacterium
CCCACAGCACGAAGGCGTCGCCGACGATTCTGCGGCCGGTGTCGGCCGCCTCGAAGGCGCTCACGCGTGTCGTGTAGCGCGGCGTCAGGTTCACGCTGGCGCCCAGCGTCGCCGGCGTGCCGGGAATGCGGTAGTCGGCACCGAGATTGGCGGTCCAGTCGGGTTGCTGGTCGATGCGGTTGTTCGGGCCGGGAACGCCTTCGACCTTGGAGCGGAACACACTCGCGTTGGCGCGAAGGTCGATGTGCGGCGCGTCGGCGACCAGCGCGCTGAGGCGAAACTTGGCTTCGAGCTCCAGGCCGCGGGTGAGCGCGGCGCCGACGTTCTGGGTGCTCGCGGTGTAGCGCGTTCCGCCCGGCAGCGAAGCATCGGGCTGCCCCAGCGTCACGCTGCGCATGTAGTCGCTGATGCGGCGCTGGAACAGATTCGCGCTGAGCAAGCCGTTGGCCGGCAGGTAGTGCTCGACCGCGACGTCCAGCCCGATCGCGAGTTCGGGGCGCAGGTTCGGGTTGCCGGCACGGTCGGGCCGCGTCGCCGAATTCGCCGGGCTATTGCGCGGCCGCGCGATCAAGCTGCCGAGCGACGGTGAGCGGTAGCTGCGCGTCAGGCTCGCGCGCAGTTGGTCGCGGCCTGCCGGATCGGGCTTCCGCAGCAGGTGCAGCAAGGGGCTCCAGACGCTGCTCTGGTTGCGGATGTCGGGTGCGCCCACGGCGGCGTCGGCGCGTGTCGCGATGCCTTCCCAGCGCAGCCCGCCATGCGCCGCCCAGTTCGGCGACAAGCTCCATTCGTCCTGCACGTACAGGGCCAGGCGCTGCACGCGCGCCGTCATGTTCTCGCCGAACTCGGGGAGGATCGGCACGGTGTCCTCTCGCACCACGCGGCCTTCGATGCGCCGGTTCGCCTCGATCTCGGCGCCCGTCACCACCGCGTGCTCGCCATTGCCGAGAAGCAGCGTCATCTTGGCGCTGCTGCTGAGGCTGCGCTCGGTGTTGTCGACCTCTTCATCGATGCGGTGCGGCGCAGCGCCGCCGACCTCGAGCCGCGTGCCGCGGCTGTAGAAATGGGTGCGCCCGGCGCCGCCGCGCCACTCGAGGCGCTGGCCTTCGCCCAGGCTCTGCGTCCACACCGCGTTCAGGCGCAGCAGGCCAAAGCCGCCGTCGCCAACGCTGTGCGCCGAGTCATACGCCGGCACCGCCTCGCCGGGTGCGGCGGAGCCGCGGCTGAGGCGCGCGTCGCGCCGGGTGCTGCCACGGCTGTCGACGATGATCGGCACCAGCATCGCGGTCTGCCCCACCTCGCCGCGCCAACTCAGGCGCGCTGACGCGTTCACGCCGTGGCGCCGTTCGCGCTCGATGTTCTGCTCAAGCTGGTCGAGCAGCAGCGCATCGGTGCTGAGCGAGCGCCGCTCGATCGCGGTTCGGCTGTCGTTGCGCCGGTCGCTCTGGAACAGCGTGAACGACACGTTGTAGGGCAGGCCGCCGAGCGTGTCATTGCGCGTCCAGGTCAGGCCCGGTTGCAGCGCATCGTTTTCGAAGCCCAGCGCGAGCCGCAAGTCGTTGAACTTCTTGCTGAAGCCTTCGCGCGTGATGATGTTGATCGTTCCGGCGATCGCGCGCGCGCCGGTCTCGGCGGTGGGTGCGCGCTGAATCTCGATGCGCTCGATCTGCTCGGGGCTGAGCGACTCGATCGAAAAACCGGCCGAGATGCGTTCGCCGTCGAGCAGGATCTGCGTGTAGCCGCTGCCCAGGCCGCGCATGCGCACATTGCCACCGCGCCCGGGGCGGCCCTGCAGCGTCACGCCTGGCAGGCGTTTCAGCAGGTCGCCGACGCTGCTGTCGCCGAAGCGCTCAATCTCCTCGCGGCCGATCGTGATTTTCGCGGCGGTGGAATTGCGGCGCAGTTGGGTGTCGTTGCTGTTCCGACCGCGCACCTCGACCGGTTCGAGCTGGGTCGCGGGCTTGGCGGGCGCCGCGGGCGAGGCGGGCGTGACCGTGGGGGCCGAGGCCGAGGGCGCCGGTTCGGGCGCGGCCGAAGGTGTTGCAGCGGGCGTTTCCGAGGGTGCAGCTGTTTGCGCCGCAACCCGCAGCGGCGCCAGCGCAGCGAGCGCCAGGGCCAGCAGCGCCAGGGCCAGGGCCAGGAGAGACGAAGCACGCAGACGGCGGGCCAGGGAAACGTCTATGTGCATGCTGGCCGCGATTATCGAGCAGCGCGTTCGCGAGCCCGCTGCATGCCCCCGAGGCAGCGCGACCGCGTGTCTCCGCCCGCGCGTCAGACCGAACGCCAGACTGAGAGCCAAACCGCGAGCCAGGAATCAGCCTCCTAGAATCGCCCTCGCCGCGACGCCGACGCGATCCACCACCTCTCCTGTCCATGCCGACCAGCGCCGAAGCCCCGAAGCCCAGCAATTTCCTGCGCCAGATCATCGAACGCGATCTGGCCCAGGGCACTTACTCGGGCCGCCATTTCGCCGGAACGCCCGGCGACGCGACGCACCACGCCGCCGGGCCGCGCGACCCGGCGCGCATCCGCACGCGCTTTCCGCCCGAGCCCAACGGCTATCTGCACATCGGCCACGCGAAGAGCATCTGCGTGAACTTCGGTCTGGCACGCGACTACGGCGGCGTGTGCCACATGCGCTTCGACGACACGAATCCGGAGAAGGAAGAACGGGAGTTCGTCGACGCGATTCTGGACGCGGTGCACTGGCTCGGCTTCGACTGGAACGCGGGCGGCGTGAGCCACCTGTACCACGCGAGCGACTATTTCGGTTTCATGTACCGCGCCGCCGAGTATCTGGTGCAGACCGGCCACGCCTACGTGGACGAACAAACTCCCGAGCAAATGCGCGACACCCGCGGCGACTTCGTCCGCGCCGGCGTGGACAGCCCGTTCCGCGGCCGCACGGCGCAAGAGAACCTGGTCAAGTTGCGCGCGATGCGCGAGGGCGTTCTGGCCGACGGCGCCGCGGTGCTGCGCGCGAAGATCGACATGGCAAGCGCCAACATCAACCTGCGCGACCCGACGCTCTACCGCATCAAGCGCGCGACGCACCACAACACCGGCGACGCCTGGTGCATCTACCCGATGTACGCGTACGCGCACCCGATCGAAGACGCGCTGGAAAACATCACGCACAGCATCTGCACGCTCGAGTTCGAAGACCAGCGGCCGTTTTACGACTGGGTGCTGGAGCGCATCGTGCCGATTCTGCGCACGCCGCAGTTCGAACACGCGAAGCGCTTGATCGAGCGCATCGAGGCCGAGGGCGTTGAAGCGGGCAAGGAATTCGCGCTGCATTGCCACAACCACGCGGCGAAGCTGTTCGCGAGCAGCGCGGAAGCGCAGATGCGAGCCATGTTCAGCCGCTGGGAGCACCAGCCCGACGCGGTGCTGCACGACCTGAGTGCGTTCTTCGCGCTGCTGAGGAAGCACCCCGAACAGTTCACGCCGCTGCTGCACCACGCGCGGGACACGCGTGAGGCGAACGTTTTCAAGGTGCCGCACCAGCATGAGTTCGCGCGTCTGAACGTCACGCGTGTCGTGACGAGCAAGCGCAAGCTCAAGGCC
>JANOLA010000731.1:0-1774 GCA_031419535.1 Burkholderiales bacterium
CCCACAGCACCGAACTCGCCGCGTCGCCCATTTGCTCGGCCAGGCGTGTGCTGTCGACCACGTCGGTGAGGAGGAGCGCGCGGGAGTCGCTCATGGCCGAAGACTGTATGGCGATTCAGCGCTGCACGGCAAACAGCGGCCAACTGCCGGGCACGCCCTTGAGCGGCTGCTCGCCCCGGTCGACGAACGCGAGACCGGAGCCCGCTACCAGATCCTTCACGGTTCGAGACACCAGTACTTCGCCCGCCGCCGCACAGGCAGCGATGCGCGCGCCGATGTGGACCGCGATTCCGCCGTACTTGTCGTCCATCACTTCGCACTCGCCGGTGTGAACGCCGGCGCGCAACTCCAGACCCAGCGGGCGCACCGCCTCGCCCACCGCGCACGCGCAGCGCACCGCACGCGCCGGGCCGTCGAACGCGGCGAAGAAGCCGTCGCCGGCGGTGTCGATCTCGCGGCCGCGAAAGCGTTGCAGTTCGTGGCGCACGGCATCGTGGTGACTCACGAGCAACTCGCGCCAACGCTTGTCGCCCAGGCGGGCGGCGGTTTCGGTGGCGCCGACGATGTCGGTGAACAGCACGGTGGCAAGGATTCGGTCGTCGACGTCGTGGTGGCGCATGCCGGTGAGAAATTCTTCGATGTGGCCGGTGATGACTTCCGAGTCGCACCCCCAGGGAGCGTGGTCGATTCCCTGCATTTCGACGAACGTCGCAGCTGGAATGCACTGCGCCATGTAGCGACTGCCTTGAATCGGCAGCGCCCGATCGTTCACGCTGTGCAAAATCAAGGTCGGCACGCGAATGCTCGGCAGGAGGTCGCGAATGTCGATTTGCGCGTTCATGCGCATCAGCGTGGCGGCGGCGGTCGGGCTCGCGCTCATTCGCAGATAGCGCGCCCACCACTGGCGGAAACGTGTGTCGCCGGCGCGGCTCGGCATTCGCGTCTCGATTCCCACCGGCTTGCCCCAGTTCAGTTCGATATCGGCAAGAAACGCATCGAGCTGCTCCTCGGTGCGGCCGAATTCGTAGTCGGGCGCGGCCATCATGCGCGGATACGACCCCGCCATGATCAGCGCCGACGTGCGCTGCGGATAGGTTGCGGCGTACAACGCGCACATCGCCCCGCCTTCCGAATAGCCGAACAGCGCGGCGCGCCGCGACCCCACGGCGTCGAGCACCGCGCGCACGTCGTCCATGCGCACTTCGAGCGTCGGCAGGTCGGTCACCCGGTCCGACAGCCCGGTGCCGCGCTTGTCGAACAGGATCAGGCGAGAGAACGACGCCAGGCGGCGGAAAAAGGCTTCGATGGCCGGCTCTTCCCAGAACGCTTCGATGTTCGACACCCAGCCGGGAACCACCACCAGGTCGAGCGGCCCCTCGCCCAGCACCTGGTAGGCAATGCTGACACCCCCGCTGTTGGCGTAGTGTGTC
This sequence comes from Burkholderiales bacterium, assembly GCA_031419535.1. Classification (GTDB taxonomy): domain Bacteria; phylum Pseudomonadota; class Gammaproteobacteria; order Burkholderiales; family Burkholderiaceae_C; genus JAEMQF01. The sequence goes on from JANOLA010000731.1 coordinate 1,431, forward strand.
TCGGGGGGGGTCATGACGGCTCGCTACGACGGCGCTGTGGGGCAGGCTGCGGCTCGGCCGCCATCGAGTGCTGTCAATGCCAACGCAATCGCGGCGCCAAGCTGCGCGACGGCTTGGCGGTGCCCCCCCGCCAACGCCGGCACGCCGGAGCCCACCGGCTGTTCATACACGCTGCGGCAGCGCAGCGCCGGTGTGTCGCCACCCGCGAGCAACGCCCATTGCGCGACGAGCGTGCTGCGCCCGGGCACCGAGTCGAAACGCTGCACGTCCACCGCGATGCGCCAGTCCTTGCGACCCGGTGCCGGCGCGGCGCCGGGCGGTCCCAGGTTGGCGGCGAAATGTTC
>JANOLA010000732.1:0-6619 GCA_031419535.1 Burkholderiales bacterium
CGATTCACCACCCGTCGAAGCCGGCACCGTGCTGCGCGCCGCCGTGCTCGACCTCGAAGTCAACGTGCGGGTCCAGACCGACCTGCGCGTGCAGCACGTCTCTGCCCTGACCGCCGGCGCCACCGGCGTGAAACTCGGCTGCCAGTTCGTCAACCCGAACAGCAGCTCGCTGCGCACATTGCAGCATTACATCGCACAGACGCAGAAGCGGGCGAGGTTGACGGTCGCCTGACGACGACCTGGGGCGACGACGCCTCGAACATCACGGCGCCGCCGCCGCGGCGTCACGCGTCTCGTGATCGAGACCTCGCAGCGGTAGTCCAGGCCCGCGCTGCAACCAGTTCATTGCCGACCAGGCGCAGTTCGCATCGATCGCGTGCAAAGAGTAGGCGACGCGCGAGCGGTCCGACCGATTGGCTGCGCTGTAGTGCGGCAGCATGCCGTGCAAGCACACCAGGGTTCCGGCGGCCACTTCCAGCGGCACGGCGTGCAGTGGTTGCGGCCACGCTGTCGCATCGAGCGTCTGCATGCAGATCCCTCCATCCGTGCGAATCATGCGTTGGCGCAGCGGACCGTGGTGGCCACCGGGCTCGACCCACAGGCAGCCGTTGTCCAGGCTCGCGTCCTCGAGCGCGAACCAGAATCCGACCACGCTCTGGGGCTCGGTGATCAGGAACGTCGCGTCCTGGTGCCAGCCGACCTCACCGCCGATGCGTGGCGGCTTGAAGATCAGCATCGACTGCACGGCGCGGGGCTGCGCCAGGCCCAGATCGAGCGCGAGTGCGGCCATGTCGGCGCCGCGCGAGAAACGGTCGAACACCGGGTCGAGGTCGTGCAGCGCGTGGCCGATTTTGTTGATCGACTGTGCCTTGGGCTGGCGCAAACCGCCCTGCCCGCCGAACGCCTGTTCCTCGAAGAAACAGGTGATGCGCTCGGCCGAGGCGAAGAAGGCTGCGTCCGCGGTACGGGCCTGGTCGCGGGTCGTGAAAACGCTTGCGGTGTTTTCGGGTTCGAAGGCCTCGACGATCTCCCGCGCGCGCCGCATCAGCCCGGACACCTGCGCCGCCGAGCGAAAGCCCGGAACCACGAGGAAACCCTGATCACGGTAGAAAATTTTCTGCGCTTGCGTCAGCATTCGGGTCTCGCACGATGGCACTTCACTTGCACGATAACCCAAGCCTGCCGTGACGCCGCGCCCGTCATGGCAGACGCTCCTCGATGGCGCGCGACCACGTTCAGGAGACATCCATGGCCAAGGCCGAGCACGCCCCCACTCACCGCCACGTCGTCACGCCGCGCTGCATCGCGGCCGCGGCCGCCTTCGCCACAGCGCAGTTCGGTGCCGCCGCGCAAACCGCAGCGGAGGCGGGCAAGCTCCCGCCCGTCAACGTGACCGCCGAGCGCCGCACCGAGAACGTTCAGGATGTGCCCAATTCGGTGAGCACGCTGGGCAGCGAAATCCTGGAGGCGATTGGCACCAGCGGCCAGGACGTGCGCGTGCTGTCCGGCCGCGTGCCCAGCCTGAACATCGAGTCTTCGTTCGGCCGCGCCTTCCCGCGCTTCTACATTCGTGGCTACGGCAACACCGATTTCCGGCTCAATGCATCGCAGCCGGTGTCGCTGGTGTACGACGACGTCGTCCAGGAAAACCCGATCCTGAAGGGCTTCCCGGTGTTCGATCTGGACCGCATCGAAGTGCTGCGCGGTCCGCAGGGAACGCTGTTCGGCCGCAACACGCCGGCGGGTGTCGTGAAGTTCGAATCGGTGCGACCCACGAAGACGCTCGAAGGTTACGGCAGCCTGTCGTTCGGAACCTTCAAGACGATCAACGCCGAAGGCGCCATCAACGTGCCGACGAGCGGCGACTCGGCATTGCGGGTCTCGATCCTGAACCAGACGCGCGACGACTGGGTGAGCAACACCAACACAGGCGGCCTGACGCGGGATTTCGAGGGCTACCGAGACAGCGCCGTGCGCGCGCAGTGGCTGGTGCAGCCCGGCGCGGACTTCAGCGCCCTCGTGAATGTGCACGTGCGCGACTTGAACGGCTCGGCGCGGCTGTTCCGCGCCAACATCATCCAGCCTGGGACGAATGACTTCGTGGCCGGATTCGACGAGCGCAAGATTTCGACCGAAGGCAAGAACGAGCAGACGCTGAAAAACCTCGGCGCCAGCCTGCGTCTGAAGATCGGGCTGGGCAGTTTGACGCTGCATTCGATTACCGGCTTTGAGCAGGTCGAGGCCTTGAGCCGAGGGGACATCGACGGCGGCTTCAGTGCCGTCTTTGCGCCGCCGTCGGGCCCTGGTGTCATCCCATTCGCCTCGGAAACGGCGGACGGCATGCCCAAGCACCGCCAACTGACCCAAGAGGTTCGCCTCGAGTCGAACGAGGCGGGGCCGTTGAGTTGGCAGGCCGGCGCCTACCTGTTCCAGGAGGACTACAAGATCGAGAGTTTCAGCTACGACTCGCTCGCCGGCAGCGCGCAAGACGGCTACGAGCGCGTGCGCCAGAAGAACGACGCCTACGCGCTGTTCGGCGCGGTCAACTTCGCCGTTACGCCGGCGCTCAAGGTGCGTGCCGGCGCGCGCTACACGCATGACAAGAAGCAGTTCGACGTCGAGGACTACAACGCCAGCGGTTTCGCGCCCTGCATCGCGCCGACGCTCGGCCTGCCCGGCGCCGGCCCGCTGAAGTGCACGCTGGCCCAGCTGGCCGGGCTGGAACCCGACGGCAACCTCTCGGCGTCACCGAAGGACAACAAGTTCAGCTGGGACCTGAGCGGTACGTACGCGCTGCAAAAGGGCCTCAATCTCTACGCTCGGGTGGCCACGGGTTTCCGAGCCAGCAGCGTGCAAGGTGCAGGCGCCTTCAACGCCAAGTCGGTGGCCGGACCGGAGACCAACACCTCGTACGAGGCTGGCGTCAAAGCCGACCTGCTCGACGGCCGCGCTCGGGTCAACTTCGGCGTCTTCCACTACACCGTGAAGGATCAGCAGCTCACCGCGGTGGGCGGCGCGACGGGCAATGCGAATGTCCTGCTGAACGCCAAGAAGGCGATCGGCCAGGGATTCGAGCTTGACATGCAGGCTTACCTCACCGACAACCTGCTGGCCAGCCTGGGCGTCGGCTACAACGACACCAGGATCAAGGATCCGAATCTCGCCGTCTCGGCGTGCGGCAACGGCCAGAACCCTCCGGCGTCGAATTGCACCGTGAACGACCCTTTGAATGCCAATGGCCAGGCGCTGATCGACGGCAACCCATTGCCCCAGGCACCGAAGACGACGCTCAACTTCACGTTGAAATACAGCCAACGCGTGGGCGACGGCGAGATCTATGCGCTCACCGACTGGGTCCATCGCAGCAAGGTCAACTTCTTCCTCTACGAGTCGACCGAATTTACCGGCAAGGCCCTCACCGAAGGCGGGTTGCGCGTGGGCTATCTTTGGGGCAAAGGCAAGTACGAAGTTGCCGCGTTCGGGCGCAACATCACGAACCAGATCCGCATCGTCGGCGGCATCGACTTCAACAACCTCACGGGTTTCATCAACGAACCCCGCACTTTCGGGGCGCAGTTCAGGGCGATGTTCTGCGGGCCGGGCCGGGGCCGCGCGCCATCCAGGCGCGCACGGCATTCGTCGCCTGCTCGCGGGCAGGTTCGGGCAAAAACGAATGCCGCGCCGCCTGGGCCATCATCTCGCCCAGCTCGGCCGGCGCAAGCCCCGTCTCACGCACCAGACGCACCGCCTCCGCGGAGTGCGTGATGCAGGAAATCAGCCGGTTGTCGGTGTGAAAACTCAAGGAAACGCCGGCGCGCCACAAGGGCCCGATGGGGTGCCGCGCCAGCGATCCGGCGGCGCCGGTGTGCACATTGCTGGTCGGGCAAACCTCCAGATGCACGTCGTTGGCGATCACCGCGTCCACCAAGTGGGAACGCGCCGGATCGCCGATCGCATCGGCCAAATGCACTCCATGCCCGATGCGCCGTGCGCCCAGTTGCACCGCTTCGAGCACGCGCTCCGCCGCATCGGCCTCGCCGGCGTGCAGCGTCAGCGGCAGGCCGGCGTCGCGCGCCAGGGACAGCGCGTGGGCGTGCTCGGTCGCCGGAAAACCGAGTTCGGCGCCTGCCAGGTCGAAGCCGATCACGCCGCGGCCGTGCCAGCGGATCGCCAGCCGTACCGCGCGTTCGGTTTCGGAAGGCGGCAGTTCGCGCATCGAGCAGACGATCAGGCCGCTCGTCAAGGCGCTTCTGGACAGGCCCTCGAGCAGCGCCTGGACCGCCGCGTCGCCGCTCACGCCATGCGGCTCGAACAACAGCGGTGCGATGCGGAACTCGGCGAGCACGGCGCCGTCGGCAAGGGCGTCTTCGGCGGCTTCGAATCCGACCCGCGCCAACGCCCGCGGCGTGGCCATCGCCTGCACCGTCAACGCAAAGCCCTCCAGGTACACGGCCAGACTGCCGGCGTGCGCGTGGCGCTGGAACCAGGCATCGACACCCGCCGCATCGTCCGCCGGCAAGGGCAGGCCGCGCATCTTCAGCAGCTCGATCAGTGTCGCGACCCGCAAGCCACCGTCCAGGTGATCGTGCAGCACGACCTTGGGCATGCCACGCAGCGTCGCCCACAGGGGATCGGCAGGGTCGAGGTCGGCGTCGTGCATCGGTCGGATCGTAAAACAAGCTGACCCCGGGCTAGTGCGGGGGCACAGGGGGCACATGGCTTGCTATCCTGCGCTCCACCCACGCAATGAGGAGCACCTCACCATGACCCACCGCCATCCAATGCATTCATTCCTCGTCGCGGCCGCATGCGCGCTGGCGAGCGCCGCGGCAGCCGCCCAACCCGCCATCGTCTACGACATGGGCGGCAAGTTCGACAAGTCGTTCAACGAAGCCGCTTACAACGGCGCCGAACGCTGGAAGAAGGAAACCGGCAAGGCTTACCTCGACTTCGAAATCGCCAACGAGGCGCAGCGCGAGCAGGCGATGCGGCGCATGGCCGACAAGGGCGCGAATCCGATCATCGGCGTGGGCTTCTCGCAGGGCTCGTCGATCGAGAAAGTGGCCAAGGAGTTTCCGAAACTCAGCTTCGTGATCATCGATTCGGTGGTGAAGCTGCCCAACGTCGAATCGATCGTCTTCAAGGAGCATGAAGGCTCGTTTCTGGTGGGCATGATGGCGGCGATGGCCAGCAAGAGCGGCAAGGTCGGCTTCGTCGGCGGCATGGACATTCCGCTGATCCGCAAGTTCCAGTGCGGCTACGAGCAGGGCGCGAAGTTCGCGAACCCCAAAGTCGAGGTGAGCGCGACCATGACCGGCACCACGCCCGCCGCGTGGAGCGACCCGGCGCGCGGCGGCGAACTCGCGAAGGCGCAGTTCGCACGCGGTGTGGACGTCGTGTTCGCGGCTGCCGGCGGCACGGGCAGCGGCGTCTACCAGGCCGCGAAAGACGCGGGCAAACTCGCCATTGGCGTGGACAGCAACCAGAACCACTTGCAGCCCGGGACGATGCTCACGTCGATGGTGAAGCGCGTCGACAACGCGATCTACAACAGCGCGAAGAAAAGCACGCCGGGCGTGACGGCGCTGGGGCTGAAGGAAGGAGGAGTCGACTACGCACTCGATCAGCACAACGCGAAGCTGGTGTCCGCCGAGATGAAGACGAAAGTGGATGCGGCCAAGGCCGACATCATTGCCGGCAAGATCAAGGTCGCCGACTACATGGCTGACAACGCCTGCAAGTACTGATCGGCCGCATGCACCCTCACCCCGAGCCTCTCCCGCCGGCGGGAGAGGGAGTTGGCGCTGCTTCAGCCCCTCTCCGGTCGGCGAGAGAGAAAACTGGCGCAGCTTTACTCCCTCTCCCGCCGGCGGGAACAGGCGCTGTTTTGCTCCCTCTCCCTTTGGCAGAGGGTGGGGGTGAGGGGACGAGGCTCCGTGCGCCGCCCGCCGTGCACATGGCGAACATCCACAAGCGCTTTGGCGCGGTGCAGGCGAACCGCGACGTTTCCTTAAGCGTCGCCGCCGGCACGGTGCACGGCATCGTCGGCGAGAACGGCGCGGGCAAGAGCACGCTGATGGCGATCCTGTACGGCTTTTACCGCGCCGACAGCGGCAGCATCCAAGTCGACGGCCGGCCGGTGCGCATCGAGAACTCGAAAGACGCGATCGCGCTGGGCATCGGCATGGTGCACCAGCACTTCATGCTGGTTGAGCCTTTCAGCGCGCTCGACAACATCTTGCTCGGCGCTGAAGATCACTGGCGGCTGCTACTTGCGCGCGCGCAACTGCGCACGCGGCTGAACACGCTGATGCAAGACACCGGCCTGCACGTGCGGCTCGACCTGCCCGTGGAAGACCTGCCGGTGGGCGAGCGCCAGCGGCTGGAAATCCTGAAGGCCCTCGTCGGTGGTGACAAGAGAAAGGGCGCGCGCATCCTGATCCTCGACGAGCCGACCGCCGTGCTCACGCCGCAAGAGACTGAGCAGCTGTTCGCCACGCTGCGGCGCGTGCCCGAGCGCGGCACCACCATACTGCTGATCAAGGACAAGCACAAGGAGATCATGCAACTATGCGTCAACGTCAACGTGATGGGCGGCGGCGCCGTGGTGCTCGACAGC
>JANOLA010000733.1:0-8753 GCA_031419535.1 Burkholderiales bacterium
GCCGACTTCGAGATCGAGCGCAAGGGCCGGCGCATGCTGGTGTGCGCGCGGCGCTGGAAGACCGCAAGCACCGGCATCGAGCCGCTGCGCGCGCTGCAGGCCGAACGCGACAAGTCCGAGGCGCAAGACGCGCTCTACATCAGCCTGGGTGAACTCACCGACAACGCGCGGCCCTTCGCCGCGCAGCACCGCATCGCGATCTGGGGTGCGGCGGAGCTGGCGCAGGCGTTGCGGGGGTTGCTTCCCGGCGCGACACGCTGAAGTCGCGACCCTGATTCGCCGGCGAGTTGAAGCCATGGCTCGTGGCCACGAGCTGCGTCACAGCACAGGCCCGGCGCTGCCCGCGTGCTGGAAGCCGCGAGCCAGCAGCTCGGGAACGCCGACGCCGAGCAACCCCGACAGGACCACGGCGAGTCCTCCGACCAGCACCGTGGGAGCGGCTCTGCTCAGCGCCTCCCAGCGCCACGGCCACCAGGGCGCGGCGTGGCGCGGCGGCTGATAAATCTCGATTCGCGTGTGCCCCAACGCTTCGAGCACAGTGCGCCCGCGCCGCGCGACCACCAGCTCTTCGCCGCCGTGCGCGAAGCGATCCTCGGGTTGCCCCTCTTCGGTCAGCCACACGCCGCCGCACAGCATCCGAGCCCGGGCTCCCGCGCGGTCTTGCAGAACGAGCAACTGTTCGTGGTCGAGATCGACGCTGCGGACCAGGTCCGATTCACTTCCGCGATTCATGCGATTCATGCGCTTCATCTGCTTTCTCCTTCGTGCCACCTTGTCGCGGCATGGCTGTATTGAAGGCGAACGCGGCAACGCCGATAAACGAAAAGATCGCGCTTGATGCATGCGCGATATGCATGTATGGTCGGCGCATGGCTTCGCGAGCGTCGTCGAAAAGGCCCAGCCGTGCGCGCCCGCGCCGCCCGGTGCAGTTGGCCGCGTTGCGCGCCTTCGACGCCGCCGCGCGGCGGCTTTCGTTCACGCTCGCCGCGGAAGAACTGGCGCTCACGCAGTCGGCGATCAGCCGCCAGATCGCGACGCTCGAGCAGCAGGTCGGCGCGGCGCTGTTCGTGCGCAAGACGCGCGCGCTGGCACTCACCGCCGCGGGGGAGCGGCTGCGCGAGGCGGTGCGGCAGGCGCTGAGCGGCATTGACGCGTGCGTCGACGCGATCCGCGGCGTCGGTGCCACGCCGCGCGTCGCGGTGACGACGTATGCGTCTTTCGCATCGCTTTGGCTCGTGCCGCGGCTGGCCGACTTCCAGCATGCGCACCCGAACGTGGAGATGCGCATCGACGCGAGCGACCGCATTCTCGACCTCGTCGAAGAAGGCATGGACCTCGCGCTGCGGCGCTGCCTGCCCTCGCGCCTGGACGCGGCCGACCGCGCGACGCTGCTGTGCGAAGAGTTCGTGACGCCCGCGCTCAGCCCGCTGCTGCTGGAGCGCAGCGGCGTCACGCTGCGCGAGCCCGCGGACCTGCTGCGCCTGCCGCTGCTCGACATGGATGACCACTGGCGCGCGTCGGTCGTCGGCAGTTGGCAAGCTTGGTTCGAGGCGTTCGGCGTACCGCGGCAGCGGCGGCAGCAGCAGCAGCCATCGGCGCCCGGTGGCCGGATCACGTTCAGCTACATCGACCAGGCGATGCAAGCCGCGGTGCGCGGCCAGGGCGCGGTGATGGGCCACACCCCGATGCTGGAAGACGCGCTCGCCGCCGGCCAGTTGGTCGCGCCTTTCCCCGAACTGCGCCTGAGCACCGGAATGAACTACTACCTGCTCGTCAACCCCGAACGCGCCGAAGCGCCCGAGATCGCAGCCTTCGCGCGCTGGCTCGCCGAGGAGTTCGCGCGCGGTCCGCGGCGTCAGACTTGAGCGATGCGCGGGCGTGGCGGCAGCTTCGAATCCTTCGCGCTGAACGCATCGTCAACGCGGGCTTGCGCCTCCCGCGCGCTTCACCACCCAGCCCTGCTCGCCGAGCAGTTGCATCACGCGCTCCACATGATCGCCCTGCACTTCGAGCACACCCTCTTTCAAGGTGCCCCCGGCTCCGCAGGCCGCCCTGATGCGCTTGCCCAGATCGGCAAGGCCGGCGCTGCTCAGCAGCACGCCGCGGATCACGGTCACGGCCTTGCCGCCCCGGCCCTTGGTCTCGCGGCTGACGCGCACCACGCCGTCGCCGTCGCCGCTGCCGCTGTCGCCGGACTTGGCCTTGCAGACGCAGGCCAAGACGGCCTTGCGGCAGGCCGGGCACATGCGGCCGCCTTCGGTGGAATACACCAGGCCGCCGGGTTCGCGTCGTTGCGAGACCATCGTCAATTCTCTTGGCTCGTCAACGCGCGCGTCGCATCACGTCGAGCAGCACCGTCGCGAAAGCGGGTGGGTTCTCGATGTGCGGTATGTGGCCCACATCGCGAAGCGTCGTGAGCGGCGTGCCGGGCATCCAGCGTTGCAATGCGCGCCCCTGCGCCAAGGGTGTCACGGTGTCTGACTCACCCCAGATCAAGTCGATCGGCGTGCCTCCCGACGCCCAGCGTTTGAGCCGTTCGGGTTCGTGGCTGAGCGCAGGTTCGCAAGACGCGCGGACGAAGCTCGCGGCCCAGTCGCCGAGGCGTGCGCTGAATCCTGCGCGCTGAAACGGTATCTGGTACGCCGGCACGAGTTGCTCCGTCACGACTTCTGTTCGATGCACGAACTGGCGCAGCATGAATGCGGTCAACCCCGGCCATGTGGCCGTGGCGCTGACGAGCGAGGTTCGGATCGGCCGGTGGCTCAGCAGGACACCTTCGCCACCTGCATCGCACCGCGCCGGTTCGCCGTTCGGCCCCAGGCCGAGCGCGGGGTCGACCAGAACGAGTTGGCGCACCTGATTGCCACCGCGCAGCGCCGCCTCCAACGCCGGCCCGGCGCCGAACGAGTGCCCCACCAAGGTGAGCGGCGCGCCAAGCTGCTCGATGAGCTCGAGCAGGCGTCTGGCTTGCGCCACGCGGGTGTAGTCGAATGCTGCGTCGGCGCCACGGGTCTTGGTCAAGCCGAAGGGTGGCAGGTCGACTGCCACGACACGCCAGCCGCCCTCGGCCAGCGCGCCCGGCAGGGCGAACCAGGACCCGCTCCAGGCACCCGTGCCGTGCGTCAGCAGCACCACAGGGTCGCCGGGCCGGCCCCATTCCTGCACGTAGAGGTCTGCATCTGCAACCGCAATCCACCGGCCCGTGCCGGCGGAGAGCTGGTCCGCGGCCTGGGTTTCGCGTTCGTTGCGCGCGTACTGCGTGAACCCGAGCCAAGCCGCGGCCACGAGCGCGAGCGCACCGAGGGTCATGAATAGCGCAGCGGCCAAGCGCAGGGCGAATCGCTTGACTTGTCCGAGGGCGGTGCGTGCCATCCCTCAGAAGTCGTAGACGTGTTCGATGGCCACGTGCCCTTGCGTCTTTTGCGCGCGCCGCAGTTCGCTGCCCAGGCTCGCGATCGGCGTCGCGAAGACGACGCGCCTGCGCCCAGGTTGGGTCAGGATGGGCTGCTCGAACAGCACGCGACCCGCCGGCGCGGGCGCTGAGCTAGAGGCCAGCACGCTCACCAGCACGTCGCCGGTGTTGCCGGCAATTTCCAGGAAGTCGATGCCTTGCGCCGCGAGCCAGACGCTGTAGTGGGTGAAGGCTTCGTAGCGCGGCAGCGTGGCGAGCACCGGCGTCCCAGCGGCGCCGCTCTGGAGGACGCGAAACTCGGCGTGCTTGCCCGGGTCGAGCTCGGGAGCGCGCGAGAGCACGACCGCCGTCACTGGTTTAGGCGCGTCGTAGATCGATTGCGTGCCGAGCTTGATGGCGCGCGCGTAGCCCTCCTTCACCAGCAGCTCGGCGCTGAGCGCGAAGCGCCGCTCCCAGCGGCGCACGAGGTTCGGGCCCTGCAGCGGCGTGGTTTGCCACAGCTCGGTGAACCGGCTCCAAAAGTCGTACAGGTACCACGGGTCGACACGAATGAAGTCGACATAGGAGCGCGCGAATCCGGCGGCAAACTGCTCCTCCGGCACCACGGTGGGGGTTCGCGTCGCCTCGGCCAAACGCCCGATCGTGTGTTCGTACACGCCCTTCAGCGCGTACTCTACCGTCGTGCTGACGCCGATCACCATCACCATCAGGTGGTAGCCGGCGTTGAAGGGGTACTTCTCGATTTCGCGGCCCACCGCTGCATACGATTGCCAGAACTGCCCGATGTGGGCAAACAGTGGGAAGGCGCTGATCCGCGGGCTCGCCGCCAGGTAGTCGGCGTATTCCGCAGGGCTGTGCACCAGGTACCACTCCGGGAACGTGAGATAGGTCTGGTCGGGCGTGCGCACATGTTCAGTGGGGGTGCGCAGCGCGGTGCCGCCGGCTGTCTGGGCCGATGCGCTCGTAGCGCTGCTCGCGAACGCAAACGCCGCAAGAAGGGTGGCGAGCGCGCGCCGCATCAACGCCCCGTTGGCGCAGCCGCTTGCACCGGCACGGCTGGCTGGTTGAGCGGCGTTGCCGCACCGCGTCGCACGAAACAGAACAGGGTGTTGTCGGTCGGGTCGTTCTGTTGAAGAACGCGCTCGCCGCTGTCGTCGAAGCCCGCCGCGTCCAGCCGCTCGACCCAGGTCTTCGCCGACTCGAAGTAACGCCGCTCGGCCTGATTCGTTTCCCACGTGTCGCCCAGGCCGGCGTTGAACACCGTGTGGGCCAACGACACGAGGGCACGCAGGTCGTCGCTTCGAACGTCGTGGTCGCGCACGATGAACATGCCACCCGGGCGCAGCACGCGGTGAATCGAGCGCAGGAAGGGCTCGAGTTGCTGCACCGTCATGTGGTGCAGGCCGATATAACACGCGACGAGGTCCAGGCTCACGTCGGCAACTTCCGCAGGGGCCAACGGCAGGTAGTCGCCCAGTGCGACAAAGCCGCCCAGGCGGCGCAACCGGCCGCGCTCCATCACGTCCACAGGCGAGAAGGTCTGGGGTTTCTCGTCGATGAAGTAGCTGGGCCCGCTCAACTCCAGCGCCGCGGCGAGGCCCTGGTAGTAGCGTCCCTTCGAGCCGATTTCGGCGTAACCGTTGAAGCGCGTTCGGCCCTTCAGCACGCGCAGCGTCTGCTGCGTCATCTCGGCCTTCTGTTTGAACAGCGACGGCAGCGCATACGTAAAGTCCGCCAAGGCCGGCTTGATGTTTTTCAGCTCGCGCTGGATGTGGCGGTAGATGCTCTCCTCGTCGCCATGCAGTTTGCAAGCTTCGCTGATCAGGTGATGAAACCTGTCTTCCGGCACGGTGCGGAACACGCTTTGCAGAAAGCGGTAGAACGCGTCGGAGAGTTTCACGTCTTCAAATACGTGGTGGAATTCGGTGGCCGCGGCCTGGCGCACCGGCGGCACGGCTCGGTCGAGCCAAGCGCGGTAGTACTTGTTCCACAACACATTGGTGAAGCGGAAGTTCGGATCGACGCGCGCTTTCAGCCCGAAAAATTCTTCGGCCCTCGGGTAGGCGCGGTGGAACTGCTCGATCGTGCCGTGCGGCTGGTACGGCAAGTAGTAGGTGCCGCCGACGCTGAGCACGGCATCGATGAGCTCGCGTGTCCACACCCCCACCCGGCTCTTCGCGTTCTCTCGGGTGCGTTGCTTGTGGTACAGCACAAACGCGAAGGTCTCGGTGGGCGCCCAGTTCAGCAGCGTGTGCGGGTCGGGCATGGCGTGTCGGATCGAAATGTTCAGCGCGTTGACCGCGTGGCGCCGCAACACCTCGGCCATTTTCGGAACGAACTCGAGCAGCTGCTGCACCGGCACGAAATACTCCTGTAGCACATAGGTACGCTCCTCGCGCGACGGCGGCTCGAGTTCGGCGACGTCGTAACCCGCTTCGTAATTGCGCCAGTGAACGAGACTGCGCAAATAGAGCAGCGGGTCGATGAGGCTTTCTCGGCGCTGCTGACCCAACGGCACTTCCGAAACAGTCCAGAGGAAGTATTGGTGCAGGGGGTAGGACTTGCGCAGCAACTGCAGGTGCTCGCGCGTGGTGGCAGGCTCTTCGGTTTCTTCCCACGTGACGGCGCGCACGGTGCCGTAGTGCGGTGCGTACAGATCGGCGTTATGGAACACGGCCTGCGGGTGGCCGCGCACCGTGTCTTTGAAGTAAGACCAATAGTCGATAAGTGGCATGACACGGTGAATGCGCTTGACGCGTTTGTTCTCGGCCAGGTCCAACTCCACTTCGACCACGACACCGAGCGCGCCGTAGCCGCCGATCGCGGCGTAGAACAACTCCGGCCGTTCGCTGCGGCTGGCGCGGATGAGTTCACCGTCGTGCAGCACCAGCTTGATGCTGCGCACCGACAGCACGAGCGGCCCCAGGCCCACGTAGCGGCCGTGGCAATTCACGCTGAGGGCGCCGCCGACGGTGAAGTTGGCATAGGTCTGCATGATCTTCACCGCCAGGCCGTGCGGATCGACGAAGCGCTGGATGTCGCACCAGCGCACGCCGGCCTGCACCACGATGGTCTTGTCGCCCGGCGAGAACGAAACGATGCGGTTCATCGAGCGCATGTCGAAATGCAGGCTGCCGGGGCTTGCCGTCTGGCCGCCCATGCTGAAGCGACCACCGCCAATCGACACCGCACCGGTGGTTCGGCGCAGCGCCTCCTGAACGTCTTCGGTCGTGCTCGGCGCAACGATCGCCATCACCCGCACCGGGTTGAGCTGCGTCACGTCGTTGACGACGTGGTGGTCGGTGTTCATAGATGGGGTTCTTTGCGCTGTGCAGCGCCGACGACGGCATAGCCATGCCGCAGCCCCGGCGGCGCCCCGTAACCCGCGGCCGCGCGACCGGCGCCGCGCAAGCCGCACTCGATCATCAAGACCAGGGCACCGAGCACCGGAATCAACACCGCAGCCAGCCACCAGGCCGAGCGCCCGCGATCGTGCAGGCGCCGGCCCCAGAGCGATACCAGCAGCAGCGTGGTCAGTGCAGCGAAGGGCAGGTCATAGGGCGCGCCGGGCCAGTCGCTGGCGGCTACCGTGAGCCACAGCGCCAACGGCACGAGCGTGAAGTGGCGCAACCAGAAGCCGAGGCGTCCGACGCGTCCGGTGGTTCGGAATTCTCTGGTGAGATTGAGCAAGAGTGGGAACCGCAGCGAATACAGCCCAGTCGGCGGAATTCTCCCAGATATCGGAGCCGCACGGTTGCCTGCCGGACCTCGAGATTCGGCAAGCCGCCACCTGGAAATCTGCCGCTCACCGGCCGCGGACAACGGGCAGGCCGTTTGGCGAAATGGAAGTGCCTGCCACCAACCCGTTCAGGCAGCCACGCCGGCTGGGTGGCGCTGCGGGTCAGGCGCCCGCGGGAGCGATACCACGCGGTCCCGGCCGGCCCGCTTGGCCTCGTACATGGCCGCATCGGCACGTGCGATTGCGGCCTCCAGGTCGTGCTCGCCAACACATTCGGCAACGCCGGCCGAGAAGGTGACCGCCAGGCCGGGCGCAAGGTCGTCGAACGACACACGCCGCAGGGCCCGGCTCACCCGCTCCAGCACCGCCGTGGTCTGGGTTGACGCAGTGGCCGGCATTACCAGCAGGAACTCCTCGCCTCCCCAGCGCGCCAGCATGTCACCTGCGCGCACTTGCGTTTGCGCGCAGTCGGCAAAGCGGCGCAATACGGCGTCGCCCGCAGCGTGGCCGTGACCATCGTTGATGCGCTTGAAGTGGTCGATGTCCAGCAGAGCCAAACACATCAGGGGCTCGGGTCGGCCCCGCACGGCCAACTCGTCACGCATGCGGTCGAGCGCAGCGCGGCGGTTGGTCAGCCCCGTGAGGTCGTCACGCGTGGCCAGCGCGCGGTTGCGCTCGAGGGCGGCCGCGAGTTCGGCGCGTTGCATCTCGAGGCGGGCACGGAGTGCGCCGATGCGCACCGCCAGCACCGAGGTCGCGGCCAGCACAATCCCGGAAAACAGCAGATGCATGCCCTCGACGCGAGGGTCGTAACGGGCCGGATCCGTCAAGGCCTTGAACACCATCATCGTGCCAAGCATCGCGAAGGCGGCGCCTGCCACGGCGCGCGCCTTTGCGGGCGGCATCTCAAACATCGTGAAGATCACGACGACCATCATGATCAGAATCACCGCACCGCGAGCCGGGCCGGTGATTGCATACGACCACGTGATCCCCACCATCGCCCACATCGATTGCGGTATTGCGAGCGAGCGACCCGTTTTTAGCCGCAGGTTCATCCCGCTGCGAAGGCAGGCATAGAAACAGATGCCACCGGTCAGGTTCCACGCGGTCAGGGCCCACGACTGGGCGGGGTCGATCAGGCCGATGACGACTTCCAGGTGCTGCACCCCGGCAAAGACGCCGTAGACTGTGAGGACCAGCAGCGCCTGCGAAACGCGCTGCAGTTGGCGGGGGTTGCTCCCCAACAAAAGCCGAGACAGAGTAGATACAGATGCAGACACGATCCCTTGCGCTTCGGCAGCAGCCGCACTCGGCTTGAGCCCGAACGCCAGCGTTGCGACCCAAATGCGTCAATAGTTGCAGTGTGCGGCGCAGGCCGAGGGTCATTTCGCCGGGGCACGGCGACCCAGTTTGTCGGATGCCAGGGTTCGCGCCCGCACCTCGATGCTTGGTTTCGACCTCACACCAGTGGCGCCAGCAAGCCCCGCAAATCTTCAGCGCTGAACTTCGGCGCCGCTGCCGCATCGACGCCGAGCACGCCTTCCGTCAACGCCGTCTTGCGCTCCTGCAGCGCGAGCATTCTCTCTTCGATGCTGCCGG
>JANOLA010000734.1:0-6511 GCA_031419535.1 Burkholderiales bacterium
ATCGACATCGCGCAATTCAGCCACGACCCGGTGGCCAAGAAGATCGCCGTGAAGCAGCTGAAGGTACGCCTGGCAGGCACTTCCACCGGCAAGCCGATGGCGCTGGAGCTGGACTGGCCCGAGCTCGACGTGAGCGGCACCACGCTCAAAGGCAGCGGCTTGAGTGGCAAGCTCAGCCTGGCCGGCGACCTGCCGATCGAGGCCCAATTCTCGAGCGCCGCGCCGAGCGGCAATTTCGACAACTTGCGCATTCCCGGGTTCGAAGCGCGCATCAGCAGCCACGCAGCGGCGCGCAAGATCGACGCGACTTTGCGCGCCGACTTCGGATTTCAAACCGACAAGCAGGCGCTGTCGATCGACAAGCTCGGCCTCGAAGTCAAACTTGCCGACCCCGCGCTGAAACCCGTGACCTTGGGGCTGCAGGGCTCGGCAGGCGCCTCAGCGCAAAGCGCGCGCTGGAACCTGGCGGGTCAGATCAACGCGAGCCCGTTTCGGCTCGATGGCAGCGCGCAACTCGGCGGCAGCGTTCCCAACGTCAAGGCGAATGCGCGCTTCGAAGCGCTCGACCTGAACGCCATCCTGCCGCCCGCTCCTGCCGCGCCACCCGCGCCGGCCAGCGGCGGGAGCGTTTCGAGTGCGGCCGACACGCCAGTCGACCTGTCGGCACTGCGCAGCGTCAACGGCGTGTTTTCGCTGCGCGCGGCGAGCGTGGCCGTGCGCCAATTCCGCGTCGCCGAGCTCGTGCTCGACGCCAACCTCGACGCCGGCGTGCTGCGCATCGGCGCGCTGCAAGGCAAGACCTGGGGCGGCGCGATCGACGCGACCGCGCTGGCCGACGCGCGCTCGAACCGCGTGACCGTCAAGGCCAACGCTGCCGGCGTTGACGTGAACGCGCTCTTGCGAGACGTGGCCGGCAAAGACCTGCTCGAAGGCAAGGGCCGCGTCATCGCCGACCTCGACACGGTGGGGCGCAGCGTGTCGGAAATGAAATCGCAGCTCAAGGGCAGCGCCTCGGTGCAGTTGCGCGATGGGGCGCTGAAGGGCTTCAACATCGCGAAGAGCCTGCGCCAGGCCAAGGCCGCGCTGTCAACGAGCAAAGACGTTGCGCAGCGTGCGAACCAGGCCGAGAAAACCGACTTCAGCGAAATGAGCGCGAGTTTCCAGATTGCATCCGGTGTCGCACGCAGCCACGACCTCGAAATGAAGAGTCCCTATATCCGCGTCGGCGGCGAAGGCTGGGTCGACGTGGGCAAGAGCCGGATCGACTACACGGCCCGCGCGACCGTGACCGACACCTCCAAGGGCCAGGACGGCTCCGACCTCGCGGCGCTGCGCGGCGTGACGATTCCCGTGAAGCTGAGCGGCCCGCTCGATGCCGTCGACTGGAGCGTCCAGTGGTCGGCGGTGGCCGTCGGCGCAATGAAGAACCAGCTGAAGGGCAAGCTCGAAGAAAAGCTGGGGCTGGGTGCCCGCGCCGGCGCCGCGTCGGCGCCGGCGCCGGTGCAGCAACTCAAGGACAAGGCGCAGGACAAAGTGAAAGACAAACTCAAGGGGCTGTTCAAGTGAGCGCCGCCACGAAGGGCATGGACGTTGCCATGGACGTCGATGTGCGCATCGAGTCGTTGCACGTCTACCCCATCAAGTCTTGCGCCGGCGTTTCGCCGGCCGAAGCCTTGCTGATCGAGACGGGAATCGAGTTCGACCGCGCCTGGATGGTGGTGGACGAACACGCCGAGTTCGTGACGCAGCGCGACCTGCCGCGTTTGGCCCTGGTGCAAACGATGCTCGGGCGAAACGACCTGGTGCTGCGCGCGCCGGGCATGCTCAAGCTCCACATTTCGCTTGACGCCGTGGAGCAGCCCACGCGCGTGCGCGTCTGGGACGACAAAGTCGCCGCCTACGACATGGGCGACCTCGCGGCCCAGTGGTTTAGCGACTTTCTGGGTCGAAAGCAACTGCGGCTGGTGCGCTTCGACCCCGAGCAACGGCGCCTGTCCAACAAGCGCTGGACCGGCGCGCTGGAGGCCGAAAACGCGTTCGCCGATGGCTTTCCGCTGCTCGTGACGTCGAGCGCCTCGCTGACGGAGCTGAACCGGCGTCTCGCAGCCGCCGGGCACGAGCCGGTGACGATGCAGCGCTTTCGGCCGAACCTGGTGCTGTCTGGCCTGGACGCGCACGGCGAAGACCATCTCGATGAAGTCGTTCTCGACGGGCCCGATGGCCCGGTTCGCCTCAAACTGGTGAAGCCCTGTGTGCGTTGCACGATTCCCGATGTCGACCCGGCCACCGCCGCGCAGGGCCACGCCGTGACCGACACACTCAGCGCCTACCGCGCCGATGCACGGCTTGGCGGGGGGCTGACGTTCGGCATGAATGCCGTGATCGTCGAGGGCATCGAGCGGCGCCTGACCGCGGGCGCGAGCGGCCGCGCCAACTATCGCTTCGGCACATAGCAGGCCGATCTCGACTTCTGAACGAGTTCAGCGGCGCTCGCGCCGCGACCGATGCGTCGTCTGAAAACCTGGCAACTCTTTGCCGTGTGCGTGGCCATCTGGAGCACCACTTGGCACGCCATCACCTACCAGCTCGGGCCCACCGCGCCCGAGCTTGCCGTGGCCCTGCGTTTCGGCCTTGCCGGCGCATTGGTGCTGCTGGCTTGCGCGTGGCGGCGCCTGCCGCTGAGCTTGTCGCTGACCGATCACGCCCGGCTCGCCTTGCAAGGAACGTTTCTGTATGGCGTGTCCTACCTGTGCGTCTACCACGCCGAGCGCTGGGTGGCCTCCGGGCTGGTCGCCGTGGGCTACTCGGCATCGCCGTTGATCGTCGGTCTCGGGGCTCGGATGGCCTACAAGAGCCCCTTGTCGCGGCGCTTCGTGCTCGGCGCGGCACTCGGCCTGGGCGGCGTCGCGCTGATTTTCTGGCCGGAACTGGCTGCTGCCGAAAGCAACGCTGCGACGCTGCGCGGCGCGGCGTTCACGGTGGCGGCCGTGGTGCTCTCGTCGGTGGGCAGCTTGAGTGCGAGCCGCAACCACGTGCGTGGCATCGGCCTGTGGCCGGGCATGGGACTGGGCATGCTTTACGGCGGGGCCGCGTGCGCCTTGACGGGCGCACTGCTGGGGAGCGGGGTGGCGGTGCCGGCGGCGCTTTCGTGGTGGCTGTCGCTCGCCTACTTGTCGTTGGCCGGGTCGGTGTTGGCCTTCGCGTGTTTTCTGAGTTTGCAAAACCGCCTCGGCCCGGGCCGCGCCGGAACGGTGGGCGTGATGACGCCGATGCTGGCCCTTGTGGTGTCGCTCACGCTGGAAGGCTTTCGGCCCAGCTGGGCCACCTTCGCCGGCGCCATGCTGGCGGTGCTGGGCAACTGGTGCATCCTGCGCCCGGCCGCGCCCTCTAAAATCGCCGGCCCTTCCGGTGCTTCCCCTCTCCCCCCGCCTCCCCGAAAGCCCCCTCCATGAGCCTCAAATGCGGCATCGTGGGCCTGCCCAATGTCGGCAAGTCCACCCTCTTCAACGCACTCACCAAAGCGGGCATCGCGGCGGAGAACTATCCGTTTTGCACGATCGAGCCGAACGTGGGCATCGTCGAGTTGCCCGATGCGCGGCTGCAGCAGCTGGCGGTGATCGTCAAGCCCGAGCGCATCGTGCCGGCGATCGTCGAGTTCGTCGACATCGCCGGGCTAGTGGCCGGGGCGTCCAAGGGCGAAGGCTTGGGGAATCAGTTCCTCGCCCACATTCGCGAGACCGACGCCATCGTCAACGTGGTGCGCTGCTTCGAAGACGAGAACGTGATCCACGTGGCCGGCAAGGTGGATCCGGTCTCCGACGTCGAGGTGATTCAAACCGAGCTCTGCCTGGCCGACCTGTCGACGGTTGAAAAGTCATTGGCGCGCCACACCAAGGTCGCGAAGGCGGGCAACGACAAGGAGGCGCAGCGCCTGGTGGACGTACTGCTGAAGTGCCAGAAGGCGCTGGACGACGCCAGGCCGGTGCGCGGCATCGCGTTCAGCAAGGAAGAACTCGCTGTGCTCAAGCCGCTGTGCCTGATCACCGCCAAGCCGGCGATGTTTGTCGCGAACGTCGATGAGCGCGGCTTCGAGGGCAACCCCTTGCTCGACAAACTGCGCGCCTACGCCGACGCGCAACGCGCGCCGGTGGTGGCGATCTGCGCGAAAACGGAAGCCGAACTCGCCGACATGGACGAGGCCGATCGGATGATGTTCCTGCAAGAGATGGGGCAGACCGAAGCCGGCCTGCCACGGCTGATTCGCGCCGCGTTCAAGCTGCTCGGCCTGCAGACCTACTTCACCGCCGGCCCGAAGGAAGTGCGCGCCTGGACCATCCATGTCGGCGACACCGCGCCGCAGGCCGCCGGCGTGATCCACACCGATTTCGAGCGCGGCTTCATCCGCGCGCAGACGATCGCTTTCGACGACTTCATCGCCTTCAAGGGCGAACAGGGCGCGAAAGACGCCGGCAAGATGCGCGCCGAGGGCAAGGAGTACGTGGTGAAGGACGGCGACGTGCTGAACTTCTTGTTCAGCGGGTGATGCATGTGAGCCAACACTTTCACCGGAGTTGCTTCCAAACATCGCCTCTGTGGCCGGCGAGCCGAAGAATTCAACACTCCCGACACGAGGGCTTGAGCCGAGCAGTTAGCACTCTCACCTGTCGAGTGCTAAGATTTCCGGAACCAAACGAGGCCGGGCGTCTCTGATGCCCACATGAACATGTCCACTGCTACCGCCGTTGCCGTCCGTGACCCCTGGGCTCTGGTGCCTTCGCTGGGCAACCTCGACGCCTACATCTCCGCCGTCAATCGCCTGCCGATGCTGACGCTCGAGCAGGAGGTCGATTTCGCCACCCGCCTGCGCGACAAGGGCGATCTCAACGCCGCTGGGAAGCTGGTGCTGTCGCACCTGCGGCTGGTGGTTTCGATTTCTCGCCAGTACCTCGGCTACGGGTTGCCGCACGGCGACCTGATCCAGGAGGGCAACGTCGGCCTGATGAAGGCGGTGAAGCGCTTCGACCCGACGCTGGGCGTGCGCCTGGTGAGCTACGCGATGCACTGGATCAAGGCCGAGATCCACGAGTACATCCTGAAGAACTGGCGCATGGTCAAGCTCGCGACGACCAAGGCGCAGCGCAAGCTGTTCTTCAACCTGCGCTCGATGAAGCAGGGCCTGAAAGACGATGCGGCGGACGCCGACACGCACCGCAACACCTTGACGCGCGACGAAGTCGCGACGCTGGCCAAGCGCCTGAACGTCAAGCAGGAAGAAGTCCTGGAGATGGAGACGCGCATGTCGGGCGGCGACGTGGCGCTGGAACCGCAAACCGACGACGCCGAAGAGACCTATGCGCCGATTGCCTACCTGGCGGACGAATCGAACGAGCCGACCCGCGTGCTCGAAGCACGCAACCGCGACTGGCTCGCCGGCGACGGCATTGCGCTGGCGCTCGATTCGCTCGATGCGCGCAGCCGGCGCATCGTGGAAGAGCGCTGGTTGAAGGTCAATGACGACACATCGGGCGGGCTGACCCTGCACGACCTCGCCACTGAGTACGGCGTGAGCGCCGAGCGCATCCGCCAGATCGAAGTGGCGGCGATGAAGAAGATGCGCAAGGCGCTCGCCGAGGTTGCCTGATCCGGCTGGCTCGGGCAGCGCCGCCGACCCTCACCACCCCACACTCGCGACGGCCCTTCGGGGCCGTTGCTGTTAGCGCAGTCAGCCCGTTTCGGCGAGCAGCACCTTCAAATCGGCCGCCAGCGGCTCGGCGCCGCTGCCATAGCGAACAAACAGGCGCACCTTGCCGCGCGCATCAAAGACGAACGAACCCGCGGTGTGGTCGACGGTGTAGCTGTTCTCGGTCTTGCCCGGTGACGTGGCGTAGAACACCTTGAACTCCTGCGCGGCCGCCTTGGTCTGCTCGGGCGTTCCGTGGAGCGCGACGAAGCTCGGGTCGAAGTTCGCCATGTAGCTCTTCAGAATCTCCTGGGTGTCGCGCTTCGGGTCCACCGTCACGAAGATGCCTTGCACGCGCTCGCCGTCCTTGCCGAGCGATTTCTTGATCTGCGCCAGCTCCGCCATCGTGCCCGGGCAGACGTCCGGGCACTGGGTGTAGCCGAAAAACACGACGCTGACCTTGCCCTTGAAGTCTTCGAGCGTGCGCGGCTTGCCGTGGTGGTCGGTCAGGTTCAGCGTGCGCGCGTATTCGGCGCCGGTGATGTCGATGCCCTTGAACGTGGCCTTGGGTTCGCTCGGTTTGAGCCAGTCGCAGCCGAGCAAGAAGACGCTGGCCGCGAGCACCATGCAGATTCGCCTGAACGTCATGGGGTGCTGCTGCCTACAACAACGGGCTGAAGTAATGGTCCACCAGCAACACCGCGAACAACAGCGACAGGTGCAAGATGGAAAAGCGGAAGGTCTTGCGCGCGAGTGCGTCGGAGTAGTTGCGCCAGAGCTGCCACGCGTAGCCGGTGAAGCACGCTCCCAGCACGATCGCGCTGCCCAGGT
>JANOLA010000735.1:0-4010 GCA_031419535.1 Burkholderiales bacterium
CCTGGCGCGGCTCGAGTTTGCCGGCAGCGTGGGCACGCACGAGGTGTCTCTGCTGCGGCCCGGGATGACGGTGGAAGTGCAGGTGGAGGGCGTGGCGGCGCCGGTGTCGGGCAAGCTGGAGCGCATCGCGCCGGCGGCCGAGGCGGGAACGCGTGCGATCGGCGTGACGATCGCCATCGCCAACCCGCGCGAAACGTTTCGCGCCGGCCAATACGCCATCGCACGCGTGCAGTTGCGCGACGACACGCAGCGCCTGACGCTGCCGACGAGCGCGATCGCGCAGGCCTCGGGCCAGGACCATGTGTGGCTGATCGAATCGGGCGCGTTGGTGCGCCGCGCCGTCACGACCGGCCGGCGCGACGCGGCGCAGGGCCGGGTGGAGGTGTTGAACGGCGTCGGGCCACAGGCCCAGGTGCTCGCGGGCCGCTTCGACAACCTGCGCGAGGGCGGCAAGGCCAAGGTGGTGGGCGGCGGGGGCGCGGTGGCGTCGGTGCCGCAGCCGGCGGGCCAGCGTTGAACCTGCCATGTGGATGACCCGCGTCTCGATCGCGAACCCGGTGTTCGCGACGATGGTGATGGTGGCGCTGTGTGTGCTGGGCTTGTTCTCTTACGCGCGCCTGGGCGTCGAGCAGATGCCCGATGTGTCGTTGCCGGTGGCCTTCATCGACGTGGCCTATCCGGGCGCGGCGCCGGAGGCGGTGGAGCGTGAGGTCACGAAGCTCGTCGAGGAAGCGCTGAACGGCATTGCCGGCGTCAAGCGCATCGCGTCGCGCAGCTTCGAGGGGCGCAGCCAGAGCAGCGCGGAGTTCAACCTGAACGCCGACATGGGCCGCGCGATGCAGGACGTGCGCGACCGCATTGCCATCGTGCAGACGGCGTTTCCGAAAGATGCGAAGGCGCCGACGGTGGCGCGCTTTGACGGCGAGAACAGCCAGCCCGCGGTGGTGCTGGCGCTGCTGGGGGCGGGGCGCAGCGCGCGCGAGTTGTCGCTGCTGGCCGACCAGACGGTGACGAAGCGCCTGCAGCGCGTGGAAGGCGTGGCGCGAATCGACGTGGCCGGCGCGGCGACGCGCCAGGTGCGCATCGACCTCGACCCGCAGCGCCTGCGGGCTTACGCGATCACGCCGGCCGACATCGCGACCGCGCTGCGCGACAGCAATGCGGATCAGCCGGTGGGCTTGCTCAGCGACAGCGTGCAAGACTCGATCCTGCGCGTCGAGGGCCGGGTGCGCGACCCGAAAGAATTTGCGAATCTGGTCGTTGGGCGGCGCGGCGCGCTGAGCCTGACGCTCGGCGACCTGGGAACGCTGGTCGAACGCGAGCGCGAGGCCGACTCGCTGGCGCGCATCAACGGCCAGCCCGCGATCACATTCAACGTCTTCAAGCAGCAAGACGCGAACATCGTCGCCACCGGCGAAGCGGTGAAGGCCGCGGCGCAAGAGCTGCGCAAGAACCTGCCCAGCGGCGTGGAGTTGCGCCTGATCTATGCGAACAGCGACTTCGTGAAGAACGCGCTGACGGGACTGCAACGCACGCTGATCGAAGGCGCGTTGCTCACGGTGCTGATCGTGCTGCTGTTTCTGCACTCGTGGCGCTCGACCATCATCACCGGCTTGACGCTGCCGATCTCGGTGATTTCATCGTTCATCGCTGTCTACGCCTGCGGCTTCACGCTGAATTTCATGACGATGATGGGCCTGAGCCTGTGCATCGGCCTGCTGATCGACGACGCGATCGTCGTGCGCGAGAATATCGTGCGCCATCTGCACCTGGGCAAGGACCACCGGCGCGCGTCGCTCGAAGGCACGAGCGAGATCGGCCTGGCGGTGATGGCGACGACGTTCGCGATTTGCGCGGTCTTCGTTCCGGTGGCGTTCATGGGCGGCATCGTCGGCAAGTTCTTCGTTTCGTTCGGCATCACCGTCACGGTGGCGGTGCTGGTGAGCTTGTTCGTCAGCTTCACGCTCGATCCGATGCTTTCCAGCGTGTGGAAAGACCCACCGGGCGAAACGCTGAAAACCGTGCCCGTGCTCGGCGCGCTGATTCGCGCCACCGACCGCGGCATGGACGCGCTGCACGGCACCTACGAAGCGCTGATCCGCTGGGCGTTCTCAGTGCGGCGTTATGCGCTGCCGCTGCCCACCTACGCGCATGGATTCGATGCGCGAGGCGAGCGCGACAGCTCCACACCACGCGCCTGGCGCCGCGCGACACTCACGCCGCGTGCGCTGGTGCTGTGGATCGGTGTGGCGAGCCTGGCCGGTGCGCTGGCGCTGGTTCCCGCGGTGGGCAGCGAATTCATTCCGCAAACGGATCAGGGCTTCACGCAGCTCAACGTGCGCCTGCCGGTGGGCTCGAGCTTGGAGCGCAGCGACGCGAAGATTCGCCAGGTGGAAGAGGTCGTCTCGGCGCTGCCCGAAGTGGAGACGGTGTCCACCAACGTCGGCGGTGTCGGCGCGGGCTTGTCGCAAGGGCGCAACCAGGCGTCGATCAACATCGGCCTGAAGCCGCGCGCGCAGCGCGAACGCTCGCAAAAGCAAGTCGAAGACACGATCCGCTCGCAGCTCGCCAAGCTGCCGGGGATCGATGTCTCGGTCGGCTTCGATCGGCCGATCTATGTGGCCGTGCTCGGCAACGACCCAGAGGGTCTGGCACGCATCGCGCAGGATCTGGCGCAGCGCATGAAATCGATCAAGGGCATCGTCGACATCGAGCTCTCCGTGAAACCCGGCCTGCCGGCCTACGCCGTGCGCCTGAACCCGGGGGCGGTGCGCGAACTCGGCTTGACGCCGCCTCAGCTCGCGAGCAGCCTGCGCGCTTATGTGAGTGGCGAGGTCGCGACCTACTGGACCACGGGCGACGGCCAGCAGGTCGAAGTGCAGTTGCGCCTGCCGACAACGCAGCGCGAGCGCATCGACCAGTTGCGCCATCTGCCGGTCGCGTTCAGCAAGGACGGCACGGCGATCGCGCTTGACACCGTGGCAAGCATCGTGCCCGTGGTGAACCCGGAAGTGATAAGGCGCCAAAACCTGCAGCGTCGCGAAGCGATCTTCGCTGGTGTGGAGGGCCGGCCGGCGGGCGACGCCGGCAAGGACGTGCAGGAGCTCGTCGACAGCATCAAGCTGCCGCCGGGTTTCAGCTTCGACGTGGGCGGTGCAACCAAGGAGCAGCAAGACGCGTTCTCGGCGATGCTCGCTGCGCTTGCGCTCAGCGTGATCTTCATCTACATCGTACTCGCGAGCCAGTTCGGCAGCTTCCTGCAGCCACTGGCGATCATGGCCTCGTTGCCGCTGTCGCTGATCGGCGTGATGCTCGCGCTGTTGTTTTGGCGCTCCACGCTGAACATCTTTTCGATGATCGGCCTGGTGATGCTGATGGGGCTGGTGACGAAGAACGCGATCCTGCTCGTGGACTTCGCGAACCAGGGCCGCAAGGCCGGCCTGAGCGTGGCTGACGCGCTGCTGCAAGCCGGGCTGGTGCGAATGCGGCCGATCATCATGACGACGAGCGCCATGGTGTTCGGCATGCTGCCGTTGGCGCTGGCGCTGAACGAAGGCGGCGAACTCCAGGCGCCGATGGGCCGCGCCATCATCGGCGGCGTGATCACGTCGACCTTGCTGACGCTCGTCGTCGTGCCGGTGCTGTACAGCTATCTGGTGCGCGAGCGCAAGGCGGTCCCCGAGGGCGCGGCGTCGGCAGGTGGCGAGATGGCGCGGCATATGCCGGCCGCGAAGGACTGATCGACCCGCAGTGCACATCGAATTGGCTGCTGACCACCTCTACGCGTTAACCCGCGTGGCGAGGTTCAGGCCTGGCTCTACGATCCCGCTCGGGAAAACTGACGAGCGCGGATTCGACGTGCGCCCAAAACGAACAGGAGATGACCATGGCAAACCAATTGAGCGTCAACGGAAAGCGTGTCGGCCGTGCAAGCGCGATCGCGGCGTTGCTCGCGCTGCTTGTGGCGTGCGCGACTCCGCGCATCCAGCCCTGGTCGATGAGCGAGGGTC
>JANOLA010000736.1:0-2661 GCA_031419535.1 Burkholderiales bacterium
CCTCCGGAACGACGCCGACGCCCGCCGCCGTCACCTCTTTGGGTGGCCGGCCGGCCAACTCGATGCCGTTGACGGTGAAGCGCCCTTCCGTGGGCGAAGTCATGCCGGCGAGGATTGCGCCCAGTTCGCTCTGCCCGTTTCCTTCGACACCGGCGACGCCGACGATCTCTCCGCGCTTGACGCTCAGGCTCACTTTGTCCAGCCGGGCAACGCCCTGCGGGTCGCGCAAGCAAAGCTCCATGACGCTGAGCACGTCCCCAGACGCGGTGGCAGTCGAGGCTGCGGGCAATTCGGCGGTCGAGCCCGCAGTCTCACCGAGCGCGGCGATGACCGACGGGTCCAGACCCACCAAATCGCGTTGGATCATGGCGCGCACCAGTTCGCCGATGTCTCTGGACGGCTCGCTCGACTGCGCGACCAGGCGACCTGCGCGCAGCACGGTGACCCGTGTCGCCACACGCTTGATTTCCGCCAGCTTGTGCGTCACCAGCACGACACTGCAGCCCTGTTGAGCCACCCGCTGACAGACCGATAGCAGGCCTTCGATTTCAGCAGGCAGCAGCACGGCAGTCGGCTCGTCCAGGACCAGCAGGCGCGGCTCGCGCATCAGGCACTTGACGATCTCGACGCGCTGCCGCTCGCCGATCGACAGGTCCTGCACGCGCGCGAACGGGTTCAATGTCAACCCGTACTGCTGCGACAGATACGCTAGGCGTTGTGCGCATTGCGCGCGCCGCAGGATGCCGCGGGTCTGACCGAGCAGCAAGTTGTCGACGACGCTGAGATCGGGCACCAGACTGAAGTGCTGGTGCACCATCGCAATGCCTTGCGCCAGCGCACTGGCGGGATCGAGCGGCCGGTAGGCAACCCCGGCGAATTGCATGTGGCCTTCGTCCGGTGCGTGAACCCCAAAGATCACGTTGCACAAGGTCGACTTGCCCGCGCCGTTCTCGCCGAGTAAGCAATGGATCTCGCCGGAAGCAACCTCCAGCGAGACGCGATCCAGCGCTTTCGTCGCGCCGAACGTCTTGCTGACGTCGCGAATGGCAAGCAGCGGAGGGGCCGGGCCCGGCAGCAAGGATTCCTCGCGGGTCGCGCCAGGCGCATTGGACATGACCGCGCGAGAAAAGCGTGTTCAGCCCTCGAGCACCTTGATCTTGCCTTCGCGAATCGCCTTTTCGGCTTCCAGCAACTTCGCCTTCATCTCGGGCGTCGCCCCGCAAACCAGCATCGCCGAGGCTTGCGGCCCCATCGCCAGGCCGAACGCCTTGTAGCCAGGCTTCCAAGTGCCGGCCAGCGACTCCTTGACGGCGTACTGAAGGATGTAGCCGATCCCCGTGACGCTGTAGCCGACGTAGAGCTTGTCGGTGCCGCAGCGCTCGGTGTAGCTGCCGATGATTCTCGTTCCTTTCTCAGTGGCTGCCTGTTCCATGCCGCGCAGCCCGAGGTTGAGGATGTGATAGTGGATGTCCGCGCCCTGTGCGATCGCGGCCAGGGTCGCCTCCTTGGATTTCGCGACGTCGTCGAAATCGCCCGTGAAGTTCTGGAAGTACTTGATGTTCGGATTGATCGAGCGTGCGCCATTGCGGAATTCGGTTCCGGCATTGACGATCGGCGGAACCTCGATGCCACCGATATAGCTGATGGCCCCGTTCTTCGACAGCATGCCCGCGGCGACACCGGCCACGTAGGCAATTTCCGCCTGTTTGACGTCGTAACCGGCGAAGTTCGGCAGCCCCTCGCCCGACTTGTTGCCGCCGATCAGCGAGAACTTGACCTTCGGGAATTTCTTCGCCACCTTCATCAGCGAGGTCTGCACCTGGCCCGCCGCACCGATGACCAACTGGTTCTTCTGCGCCAAGGTGGTGAGTGCCTGCTCCCAGTCGGCGTTGCTGACGTTCTCGATCATCTGCACCTTGATCTTGTCGCCGTGCGTCTTCTGCGCCGCGACGATGCCGTCGTAGGCAGATTCCATCCAGCCCTTGTCGCTGCGCGAGCCTGGCAACAACACACCGACAGTCAGTGGATCGGCCGCCTGGGCGGTCAATAGAACGGACGGGCACACCGCGACGGCCAGCAGGCTGCAAGCAGAAATCAGACGCCGACGGACAATGAAGTTGATTGACATGACTATTCCTTCAAAAGGTTGATCTCGTTGGGCCACTTCAATGTGGGCCGAGCAGTCAAGCAATAAGAGGGCCAATCAGATGACTGGATTCAGAGATTGCCTGCCTGACACTTGCACCGGACAGAACTGAGCAGGATCGCCCGCGCACAAGCGACGCGCGACGACACAACTTTCTGCGAAAAGTGCCTTATTGTCAAGTGACTTGAATTGGTATTTACCCATGGCGTCTTAACATAAATCGTGCCCTAAGATTCAGCATGGCAAGCACTACTTGACCACCGGGAATCAAACATGACCATCGAGCAGGCGGCACCGGGGAGCAAAGCCGCGGGGACGATTGCGCCGCTGGTGCGTGCACTTCGAGCAGGAAGGATGAGCGCGTCATCTCTCGTCGAGAAGGCGCTGCACCAAATTGCGACGTTGGACAGCGCGCTCAATGCCTTTTGTACGGTCACGGCAGACCAAGCACGCGCCGACGCCCTGGACATCGACCGACGCTTGGCGGCGGGAGAAGACGTTGGCCCGTTGGTAGG
>JANOLA010000737.1:0-2525 GCA_031419535.1 Burkholderiales bacterium
TTCGGCGGCGCTGTCGGCCTTGCCTTTCTTCAGCACCGTCGCATAGATATCGTGCGACACGGCAGACGCGCCCGACAGCGTGAGCCCGGCAACCACCGCCAGGATCGTCGCGAACGCCACCGCCGAGATGAAGCCGAGGAATACGTTGCCGCCCACCGCATTCGCCAGGTGCACCGCCGCCATGTTGCCGCCGCCGAGCAGGCCGCCCTTGGCGTCGAGGAACTGCGGATTCGTCAGCACGAAGGTGATCGCGCCGAAGCCGATGATGAACGTCAGGATGTAGAAGTAGCCGATCCACGTCGTCGCCCAAAACACCGACTTGCGCGCCTCCTTGGCGTTGGGAACGGTGAAGAAGCGCATCAGGATGTGCGGCAGCCCTGCGGTGCCGAACATCAGCGCCATGCCGAAGCTGATCGCCGAGATCGGATCTTTGATGAAGCCGCCTGGGCCCATGATGGAGAAGCCCTGCTTGCCGGCTTCTTCGGCAGTCTTGCCTGCGGCACTGGCGATGCCGGTCTTCACCTCGACCGCCTTGGCGAACATCGCTTCGTAGCTGAAGCCGAAGTTGTAGAGCACCATCAGCGCCATGAACGTCGCGCCGCCCAGCAGCAGGCAGGCCTTGATGATCTGCACCCAGGTTGTCGCCGTCATGCCGCCGAACAGCACATAGACCATCATCAGGCCGCCGACGATGACGACGGCGATCCAATATTCCAGGCCGAACAGCAGCTTGATCAATTGCCCGGCGCCGACCATCTGCGCGATCAGGTAGAACGCGACGACGACGAGCGTTCCCGAGGCCGCGAAGATGCGCACCGGCGTTTGTTCGAAACGGAACGCCGCGACGTCGGCGAACGTGAACTTGCCGAGGTTGCGCAAGCGCTCGGCGAGCATGAACGTGACGATGGGCCAGCCGACGAGGAAGCCGATCGAGTAGATCAGGCCGTCGAAGCCGCCCACCATCACCGCCGCCGAAATGCCAAGGAACGACGCCGCCGACATGTAGTCGCCAGCGATCGCCAGGCCGTTCTGAAAGCCCGTGATGCCGCCGCCCGCGGTGTAGAAGTCGGCTGCGGACTTGGTGCGCGCCGCCGCCACCTTCGTGATGTACAGCGTGCCGAGCACGAAGGCGGCAAACATGCCGATCGCGACCCAGTTCGTCGCTTGTTTTTCCGCCTGGCCGAGGTCGGCGCCTGCGGCCCACACGGCGGCGGATACGCCGAACAGCGCCGCCAGTGTCAGGAGTTGGCGCATGGCATTGCGCAGGGTGTCGCGCATGACGTTGCAGCGGCCGTTCATTTCAACGCTCCCTTGGCGATTTGTTCCGTCAACGCGTCGAATTCGCTGTTGGCGCGGCGCACGTAGATGCCGGTGATGAGAATCGTGAAGACGATGACGCCCAGGCCGATCGGCATGCCGATCGTCGTGACGCCCTCGCCCAGGCGCGTCGCGAGGAACGGCTTGTTGAATGCGACGAGCAGGATGAAGCCGTAGTAAACGATCATCATGCCGAGCGTGAGCCACCAGCCGAAGCTGGAGCGCTTGGATTTGAGTTCTTGATACTTCGGGTCTTGCAGGATGCGCGATGTGATGGCGTCGGTGGTCATGTTGTCTCCTTGGTGTTGGACGGACTTGTCATCCCGGCGGACGCCGGGATCCACCCTGTGTCGGGCGCAGTGGATCCCGGCGTTCGCCGGGATGACGAGATACGAGGTGTTTATAGCTTCTCGGCGAGTTGCTCCAGGATCGCCGGGTTCTCGAGCGTGCTCGTGTCCTGCGTGATCGCCTCTCCCTTGGCAATCGAACGCAGCAGCCTGCGCATGATCTTGCCGCTGCGCGTCTTGGGCAGGTTGTCGCCGAAGCGAATGTCTTTCGGCTTGGCGATCGGGCCGATCTCCTTGGCGACCCAGTTGCGCAGCTCGGTGGCGATTCGCTTCGCTTCGTCACCCGTGGGGCGGGAGCGCTTGAGCACGACGAAGGCACAGACCGCTTCGCCGGTGGTCTCGTCGGGCCGGCCGACAACCGCTGCTTCCGCCACCAACTCGGTGTGCGCGACGAGCGCCGATTCGATCTCCATCGTCCCCATGCGGTGCCCCGAAACATTGAGCACGTCGTCGATGCGCCCGGTGATCGTGAAGTAGCCTGATGCAGCGTCGCGGATCGCACCGTCGCCTGCCAGGTAGTAGCCCTTCAGCTCCGGCGGGTAGTAGCTGTTCTTGAAGCGCTCCGGGTCACCCCAGATCGTGCGGATCATGCTCGGCCACGGCTTCTTCACGACGAGGATTCCGCCCTGGCCGTTCGGCACATCGTTGCCGGCTTCGTCGACGATCGCCGCATCGATTCCCGGGAACGGCAGCGTACACGAACCCGGCACGAGCGGCGTCGCACCCGGCAGCGGCGTGATCATGTGGCCGCCGGTCTCGGTCTGCCAGAAGGTGTCGATCACCGGGCAATTGCCGCCGCCGATGTGTTTGTGATACCACTCCCACGCAGCGGGGTTGATGGGTTCGCCCACCGTGCCCAGG
>JANOLA010000738.1:0-8198 GCA_031419535.1 Burkholderiales bacterium
GTGTTCCTGATCGTCTTCGGCGGCATCTACAGCGGCAAGTTCACGCCGACCGAGGGCGCGGCCGTCGGTGCCGCGGCGACCTTCGTCGCCGCGCGGTTGTAGCGCGAGATCACCTGGCAGAAGTTCAAGCATTGCTTCTACGCCACCGCCGAAGGCGCGGCGATGATCTTCATGATCTTTCTCGGCGCCGACCTGATGAACTCGGCGCTGGCGCTGACGCAGGTGCCGGCGCAGCTGGCGAGCGTGGTGCAGGGCTGGGGCCTGGCGCCGCTGATGGTGGTCAGCGCGATCCTGCTCTTCTACGTCGTGCTCGGTGCGGTGATGGACGAGTTGTCGATGCTGCTGCTGACGATCCCGATCTTCTTCCCGATGGTGATCGGCCTGGACTTCGGCATGCCCAAGGAAAGTGTCGCGATCTGGTTCGGCATCATGGTGCTGATGACAGTCGGCTTCGGCCTGCTCGCGCCGCCCGTCGGCCTGAACGTCTACGTCGTCAACTCGATGGCGCCGGGCGTGCCCATCGCCGAAAGCTACCGCGGCGTGATGCCGTTTCTCATCAGCGATACGCTGCGCACGCTGCTGCTGCTGTTCTTCCCGGCGATATCGTTGTGGTTGGTGAAGTACGTCGGGTAGGCCGACGCGAGACATCCGGTCTCTCAATCACCGCCAGCGTCGATCGTTCAGTCGCCCGCCGGCTCTGGCCGGTACCAGCGTGGGAAGAACTTCGCCACCTGCGGCCCTGAGGACTTCAGCGCGTGGCAGCCGTCGATGCTGAACGGCTTGTCGACGGCGTTGTGGGTCAACTCACTCCACAGCGCTTGCAGCGCGGCGCTGCCCATCGCGCCGGCCAGTTCGTTGATGTGCGTGCAGCCGGCGGTGCGGCCGAACAGCTTGCGGATCGTGTCGCGATAGCCACGCGCGACGCGCACGCCGACGAGCTGGGCGTAGTCGGGCGTGATGGTCGCGCAGGCCGCGTCGTAGGGTCCGGCCTCGGTGACGGCCTGCACGGCGACGATGGTCGCGCTGCTGTCCACCGTCAGGCGCAGCCACATCGAGTGCATCGGCTCCCCCGCGGCCAGCATGCCGCTCGCTTTGGGCACGGGCTGCGGCCAGGCATCGGTGAGCTGGCCTTCAATGTCCCACAGCCCGTCGGTGCGGGCGTAGGCGCGGATGACCATGGAACGCTGGTGCGAGGCTTCGCGGGCGCAGTCGGGTGGGGGCAGAGGCATGGGAGCGAAGTCTACGCAGTCCGAATCAGCCTGTCTCCAATCTACTGCGGCAATGCGCCGTGCGCAGGCCAGCCTGGCCCGCGCGGCGCACTACACTGAAATCGCGCCGCCTGCCACGGCGCATACCGGAGTGCACGATGAGCATTGACGTGACGGTTCAAGACGCGCCCTGCGGCGCCTGGGTGAGGGGCATCGACCTTTGCAAGGCGCTGGACCCAGCCGCCGTGGCCACCATTCGCGCAGCCTGGTTGCGGCATCAGGTGCTGGCCTTTCCAGACCAGCCCATGTCAGTGCATGACCTGGAGCGCTTCTCCAGCGCCATTGGCCCTTACGGCGCGGATCCGTATTTCGAGTCGATCCCCGGCCATCCGCACGTGGCCCAGGTCAAGCGCGAGGCGGATGAGACGAGTTCGATCTTTGCCGACAACTGGCACTCGGACTGGAGCTTCCTGCCCAACCCACCGGCGGCCACGCTGCTGTTCGGCAATGTGATTCCGCCAGTGGGTGGCGACACCCTGTTCGCCAACCAATACGAGGCCTGGGACACGCTGGCGTCGGCCATGAAGACCCTGCTGCAAGGCAAGCAGGGCGTGCATTCAGCGCGGCGCGGCTATGCCCGCTCAGGCCGCTATGGCGAAGCCGACAAGGGCCGCTCGATGGCCATCCGCTATGACGACTCGGCCCTTGCCACGCAGTTGCATCCGGTGGCGCGAGTCCATCCGGAGACGCAGCGCGTGGCGCTGTATGTGAGCCCAGGCTACACCATCGGCATCGACGGCCTGCCCGACGACGAGGCGCAGGACCTGCTGCGCCAGCTGTATGCCCACCAGGGACAAGACAAATTCGTCTACCGCCACCGCTGGCAGGCCGACATGCTGGTGATGTGGGACAACCGCTGCCTGGTGCATGCCGCCACCGGCGGCTACCAGGGCCACCGGCGGCTGCTGCATCGCATCACGGTGGAAGAACGGGACAGAGTTCCCGGCATCACGCTCGGCGAGGTGCGTCGTCGGTGACGCAGTGTGTTCCGAAGTTGGCCATCAGATCAACTCGGCCACCTCGCGCAGGCGGGCCGCCACCAGCGGCAGTTGCAGCCTTTCAATCGCCGTCGCCAAATCGAGCGCGGTCAGCTGCGGGTTGTGCCAACGGGCGCGCATCGCCTTGATCGACTTGAGCGCCGCGATCGGGTTCAGGTCGCTGCATCGAGGGAGGCCGTTGACCGACAGCACCAGTTCGGCCTCTCGACCCGCGGCCTAGGGTAAACCTGGGGCGCCGTGCGCCCATCCGACCGTTAAGTTCCTGCTCGTCAACGCATCCCAAGGAGACTCCTCAATGAAACGCCGTTCCCTACTGCAAGGCGCAGCCGCATCCGCCCTCGGTCTGCCGCACCTCGCCGGCCTGGCGCAGCAAAGCGTCACGCTCAAGTTCCATACCTTCATGGCGCCGATGTCCAACGTCTGGCTGACGATGCACAAGCCGTGGATGGAGAAGGTGGAAAAAGATTCCGGCGGGCGCATCAAGTTCGAGGCCTACCCTGCCATGCAACTCGGCGGCACGCCGGTGCAGCTGTACGACCAGGCGCGCGACGGCGTCGTCGACGTGTGCTGGACGCTGCCGGCGAACACGGCAGGGCGCTTCCCGCGCATTGAAGTCTTCGAATTGCCGTTTGTCATGAACAACGCCGAGGCGACATCGAAAGCGTACTGGGAGTACTTCCAGACCCACGCGGCCGACGAGTTCAAGGAAACCCAGGTGCTCGCGCTGCACGTGCACGGCCCGGGCATGTTCCATTCCGTGAACAAGCAGATCAAGAGCGCGTCCGACCTGAAAGGCATGAAAGTGCGCGGCCCGACGCGCCAGGTGACGAAGCTGCTGGGCTCGATCGGCGCTACGCCGGTGGGCATGCCGCTGCCGCAGATTCCGGACGCGCTCTCGAAGGGCACGGTCGAGGCCTGTGTGATCCCGTGGGAAGTGGTGCCTTCCGTGAAAGTGCACGAGCTCACCAAGTTCCACAGCGAGTTCCCGGCGAGCAGCCCGGCGTTCTACACCACGACCTTCGTGATGGCGATGAACAAGTCGAAGTACGAGTCGCTGGCACCCGACCTGAAAAAAGTGATCGACGCCAATTCCGGCCTAGCGACCTCGGGCTGGCTCGGCAAAACGCAGCAGGGCAATGATCCGAACGGGCGCAAGGCGGCCACGGACCGCGGCAACTCGATCTACACCTTCTCGGCGGCCGAGACGGAAGAGTTCGTGAAGCTGTCGAGCAAGGTCGACGACGAATGGGTGGCCGACATGGACAAGCGCGGCTTCAAGGGCGCGGCGCTGTTGGAAGCGGCCAAGGCGTTGATCGCCAAGCACGGGCGGGGGTGAGGCGCGCGGGCCGGGACGCCCCGGCCGATCGACCCAGGAATCTCACAAAGGGCCGCAATCGCGGCCCTTTTCACGTCTGGTGCGGTGATCTGAGGGCGCGGCTGCGGCGCGGCGCTCAAGTCGGCGGCCGATTGCGCCGCTATCCATGGTGTCGCTCAAGCCGGGCCGACTCGCCTGGCTCACGGGAGGTGCGCCATGTTCCGTCGCCAGAGACTCGTCGCTGCATTCGTGCTGTGCTTCAACGTCGGCGGCTCGTACGCGCAGTCGAGCGCGGAAGAACTCTGCGCCCAGGGCCCGTGGCTGTACGGGTCGGGCCAGCTGAAAATGGCGTTCCGGCTTTTCCTGGCGTGTGCGATCGGCGGCGACTCGGCGTCGCAGTACAGCGCCTCGATGATGATGCGCTCGGGCGAATCCACGGAAGACGGCACGCCCAACCTGTTCGGCGCGCGCGTGTTCCTCGAGCAGGCGGCGTCGCAAGGCTACCCGCAGGCGATCTACGTCCTGGGCAAGGAATACGACGTGGGCAGCCCGGCATTCCCGCACGACGTGGCCCGCGCGACCGAGATGTTTCGCATGGCGGCGATGCTGGGCCATGTCGACGCGCAGGTCGAGCTCGCGACCCAGTACCTGCTCGGTCGCGGCGGCGTGCCGCAAGACGACCATGTGGCGGCTCAGTGGTATCAGCGCGCGGCCGAGGCCGGCCATTGGGGCGCGCAGTACCTGATCGCCTCGATGTACGAGCACGGCAACGGCGTCAGCCGCGACGAAGCGCTGGCGCTGCAATGGTACGAACGCGCGGGGCAGGGCGGCGACGAGGTCGCGCCGCTGAAAGTGGAGCAATTGCGCCTGCGCATCACGACGCGGGCGCGACAGTTGCGGCTCGATTGAGGAAGTGCAGCGCTGGCTGCACGGGGGCAACAGGTCGACAGATTCCCGACCATCGGTGCCGCGCTCGCTGCACCTGGATCGTCAAATCCTAGAGGGCGTCGGCTCGCCGGGCTCGCGCCGAACCATGGCGCTTGCGCCGGCCGCTTGGCCTGAGCTCGAACCGCCGAACATCGAGAACAGCAGCCAGCCCGCGCTGCCGACGATGCCGGCGATGAAGATCCAGTCGAAGATCTCGCGCAGCGACTTGTCCATCAGCGGTGCCACCAGGAGCAGCATCACCGGGTGTGCGCTGGCGACGACGATCAAGGTGGCCAGCGGCAGCACCAGCGCCGCGACGATGCGCCAGCGCTCGCCTTGTTGCTGCAGCAGGCCGCAGGCGCGGTATGCGCCGAGCCACAGCACCGCCAGCGCGCCGCCGAAGCCGAGGAAGCGCACCAGGTGCGAAGCGCTCAGGCCCTTCGCGATCAGGCGCGTCTTGTTGAACAGATCGGTCGAGCCGAGCATGGCGGCGAGCACCAGCGCAACGACGATGACGACGGCATAGCGGACCAGCCAATTCCAACGCTCGTTCATGAAATTCTCCGATTGGCAGCCCCGAATCGGGCCGCGCATCACGCCTTTTCGGCGCGGGGCGGCGGGTCTTGAGGGTCGAATGGGCGGTCAAAGTCCGGAAACCGGGATCGGGATGATGGGTTCGGCGCCGGCCAGCCGCGTGGGCCGGATCCGTCTGCCGCCGCAACTCGTGCCGACGCGGGCCCAACCCAAAGCCCGACGGGCTCCCAGGCGCACGCGCAGCGATGCATGAGAATCGCGCTTGGTGGAAGCCGCGAGCGCGCAAGTGCGGTGCCGTGCTTTCCGACAGCGGCGGGCGATTCCCGCGCACGGCAAACGGAAGGATCAAGGCGTGGCAGAGATCGAATCCCGGGGCGGCAACATCGTCATCGTCGGCGGGGGACATGCGGGCGCGGCGCTGTGTACGAGCCTCGCTGCAGCAGGGCAGGGCGCACGCGTGCACCTGGTGTGCGAAGAAACGGAGCTGCCGTACCAGCGCCCTCCGCTGTCGAAGTCGTTCCTGAAGGGGCCGCAGGAGGTGTTGCAGCCGCATCGCAGCGAAACCTGGTACGCGGACTCGGGCATCACGCTGCACCGCGCCGACCCGGCGCTCGCCATCGACCGCGAGCGCCGCATGCTGCGCCTGCGTTCGGGGCGCGAGATCGGCTATGCGAACCTCGTGCTCGCCACCGGCGCGCGTGGGCGCGAATTGGCGCAGCTGCCGCACGGTTTGAGCAACGTGCACGTGCTGCGCGGCGCGGCCGACGCGTTGCGCCTGCGCGGCCAGCTCGAGGCAGCGCAGCAGGTCACGGTACTGGGCGGCGGCTTCATCGGCCTGGAAATCGCGGCGACGGCGCGCGTGCTCGGCAAGCAGGTGAGCGTGATCGAAGCGGCGCCGCGCCTGTTGATGCGCTCGGTGTCGAGCGAGCTGGCCGAGCATGTGCTGCAAACACATCGCGCCAGTGGCATCGACCTGCGCCTGAACGTCGCGGCGGTCGGCTTCGTGCACGACGACGAGCGCGTGGCGTCGATCGCCGCCGACGGCCAGGCCGAGACGGTGGACATGCTGGTGCTCGGCATCGGCGCGGTTCCCGAGGTGGCGCTGGCGCAGGCGGCTGGATTAAGCTGCGGCCAGGGGCAAGACAGCGGCATCCTCGTCGACGCGTGCATGCGCACCTCCGACGCATCGATCCTGGCGATCGGCGATTGCGCCAACTTCCCCGTGCACGGCAGCGGCCGGCGCGCCCGGCTCGAATCAGTGCAGAACGCGGGCGACCAGGCGCGCACGGCACTCGCCACCCTGCTCGGGCGCGAGGAGCCCTACCGCGCGTTGCCGTGGTTCTGGTCGGAACAGGGAAGCATGCGTTTGCAGATGGCCGGGCTGATGCCGCTCGAAGGCACGTGCCACCGCCGCCCCGGCGCGACGCCCGCAAGCTTCTCGTGTCTGCACTACGTGGGTGAGCAGCTGGTGTGCGTCGAAAGCGTGAACGCGCCACTCGACCACATGTCTGCGCGCAAGTTGCTCGAGGCCGGGCGCAGCCCGGCACCGGACGTGGCGTGCAACCCTGCGGTCGCGCTCAAGACGCATTTGTGAGAGCCTCGCCCGCCTTGCCCGGATCGCTGCCTGACGCCGACGTGCAGGCGCTGGTGCGCGCTCGCCACGCGGACCCCTTCGCCGTGCTCGGCCTGCACGCCGATGCGGCCGGCGCGCTTTGGATCCGGGCCATGCTGCCGCAGGCCGCCGAAGTCGCGCTGTGCGAGAGCAAGGGTGACCGCGAGCGCGACAGCAGCGACACCGAACCCGCGGCACGCATCGTCACCCTGAAAAAACGCCACGCCGCCGGGCTGTGGGAGGCCAAGCTTGCGCGCCGCAAACAGCGCTTCGACTACCGGCTGCAGATCCGCTGGGACGATGGTCACACCGGCACCTACGCCGACGCGTATTCGTTCGGCACGCTGCTCGCCGAAGCCGACTTGTATTACTTCGGCGAAGGTTCGCACCTGCGTCCGTTCACCTTCCTCGGCGCGCACCCGATGCGCGTGGACCATGTCGATGGCGTGCGCTTCGCGGTTTGGGCGCCGAACGCCAGGCGCGTCAGCGTGGTGGGCGACTTCAACGCCTGGGATGGGCGGCGCCACCCGATGCGTGTGCACCATGGCGGCGGCGTGTGGGAGATTTTCGTTCCGCACGCGACAGCGGGCGACCGCTACAAGTACGAGATCGTCTCGGCATCAGGCGCGCTGTTGCCGCTGAAGGCCGACCCCTATGCACGCGCGTCGCAAATGCGGCCCGAGACCGCCAGCGTCGTCGCGCCGCTACCCCCGGCCGCGGCATTGCCGGCAGAGCGCGAAAGCGCGAACCGGCGCGACGCAGCGATGTCGATCTACGAAGTGCACCTCGGCTCCTGGCGGCGCCACCCCGATGGGCGCTGGCACAGTTGGGACGAACTCGCCGCCGCGCTGCCGGCCTATGCCGCCGACCTGGGCTTCACGCACATCGAGCTGATGCCCATCACCGAGCACCCGTTCGACGGCTCGTGGGGCTACCAGACGCTGGGCCTGTACGCGCCCACCGCGCGCTTCGGGCCGCCGGAAGGCTGTGCGCGTTTCATCGCGGCGTGCCGCGCGGCGGGCCTCGGCGTGATCCTCGACTGGGTGCCCGCGCACTTTCCGAGCGACGCCTTCGGCCTGGCGCAGTTCGACGGCACCGCGCTTTACGAATACCAGGACCCGCGCGAAGGCTTCCACCACGACTGGAACACGCTGATCTACAACTTCGCGCGCCACGAAGTGCGCAACTTTCTGGTGGGCTCGGCGCTGTACTGGATCGAGCGCCTGGGCGTGGACGGGCTGCGCGTCGACGCCGTCGCCTCGATGCTGTACCGTGACTACTCGCGCCCGGCGGGCTCGTGGTTGCCCAACCAGTACGGCGGCCGCGAGAACCTGGAGGCGATCCAGTTCCTGCGCCGCACCAACGAGGTGGTGGGCGTGGAGTGCCCGGGCGCGATCACGCTGGCCGAGGAGTCGACCGCGTTTCCCGGCGTGAGCCGGCCCCCGTACCACGGCGGCCTGGGCTTTCACTTCAAGTGGAACATGGGCTGGATGCACGACACGCTGAAGTACATGCAGGAAGACCCGGTGCACCGGCGCTGGCAC